>JABMQX010000725.1 GCA_013203085.1 bacterium
ACATGTCCCTCTCACCTATGAGGGAATTGACGCAACCTACCACCTCGTTGACGAGGCGTTTTTGAGCAAGCTCCGACCGGAATGTATCTTGATGAATACTTCAAGGGGCCCTGTCGTGGACAACCTCGCCCTCGCCACGGCGCTCGGCTCGGGCAAGATCGGGGGAGCAGTTCTGGACGTGTGGGAAAATGAGCCGGGCATTGACATCGGGCTTCTGGACAGAGTGAACCTCGGCACGTCCCACATCGCGGGCTACTCTCTCGACGGGAAAGCGAACGCAACCGCGATCATGTACAGGGCAGCTTGCCGGTTTCTTGGCGCCGAGGCAAAATGGGAGCTGGCCTCCGTTCTCCCAAAACCCTATTGCGAGCAGATCGAGGTCGTGAGGCGGTACAAACAGCGCGACACTAACAGAGCAACTTTCTTCGCGATTGCGGCGGAAAGCGACGAGGACGTGATTGCGGACACGGTGCAGCGGGTTTATGATATCGAGAGGGACGACGCGGCATTACGGGAGCTGCACCGAGTTGACCCTGATGAACGCGGCCATTTTTTCGACGACTTGAGAAAAAACTACCCCGTGCGGAGGGAGTTCCACAACACAGGGGTGGTTCTGCCGGACTCGGCGAGGCGCCTCGCGGAGTCGCTGAGCGGGCTTGGCTTTCATGTAAGATAAGATGATCGGGCGGGCTCACGCGGAACGCCCGGGCCTCGCTTCGACGGGCGACAATCGGCGGCTCCCGGTTATCATCAGGAGGCGGACGATGTTTATCGCCAGAGGCTATCAAGATAGAATACTGACAGAGAGCGAAATCCGCGACCTCTGTTGCGAAGGCTTGTCGAAACTCGACTTGGCGGGCAATCGCGTGCTGGTGCTGATACCCGATTCAACTCGCACCGCTCCGATACCCCTATTCTTCCGGCTTCTCGGCGAACGACTTCTCGGCTCGCTGCAAAGGCTCGACTTCATCATCGCCCTGGGGACGCACCCGCCGATGAGCGAGGAAGCGATAGACAAGCTCGTTGGAACGACAGCGGCGGAGCGAAAAGTCCGCTACCCCGGCGTGAGCATTTTCAACCACGCCTGGGGCGATCCGGATGCCCTCGCTCAAATCGGCACAATTTCCGCCGAGGAAATCGCCTCCCTTTCCGGCAACCTCATGCGAGAAGAAGTCGCCGTCACCCTCAACAGGCGGATTTTTGACTACGACCGGCTTGTTATCATTGGGCCGACTTTCCCCCACGAGATCGTGGGGTTCTCCGGGGGGAACAAGTACTTCTTCCCCGGCATTTCGGGTCCGGACGTCGTGAACTTCACGCACTGGCTCGGCGCCGTCATCACCAACCCGGTGGTCAATGGAACAAAAGATACGCCGGTCCGAAAGGTCATAGACCGTGCAGCATCCATGATCCCCGTCCCTCGGTTCTGCTTCAGCTTCGTGGCGAGCCGGGAGGGATTGAACGGATTGTTCATCGGCACGCCGGAAGAAGCGTTCTCGGCTGCGGCGGACTTATCATCGAAGGTTCACATTGTGTATGCCGAGAGACCTTTTCGGAAAGTCCTTTCCATCGCCCCTGAGATGTACGATGACCTGTGGGTCGGAGCTAAATGCATGTACAAGTTGGAGCCGGTAGTGGCTGACGGGGGCGAGCTTATCATCTACGCCCCGCACATCACGGAAGTCTCCTACACGCACGGCAAGTTCCTCGACGAAATCGGTTATCACACCCGCGACTACTTCCTCAAGCAGATGGATAAGTTCTCACACGTCCCGCGAGCAATCATAGCTCATTCGACACACCTCAAAGGACTCGGGACTTACGAAGAGGGTGTGGAAAAGCCGAGGATCAACGTAGTCCTCGCCACCGGCATCCCGGAGGAGCGATGCCGAAGAATCAACCTCGGCTACCGCGACCCGAAAAGCATCGATCCCAACGAATGGCAAAACCGGGAAGACGAAAGTATCCTCTGCGTCCCCCACGCCGGCGAAATCCTCTACCGCCTCGCGTGAGAGAGCAGCTACCCTCTGCACGTTGTGGAAGAAAGATCCTCGCTTTGCGAAGTTGATTGAGGCTGTCAAAACAGTCCTTCGCGAAACGTATCGTGCAGGGTCCACGGGCAAGCTGAGCAGGCCCCTCTTGGACACCATCATTTCCTGTTATGTATATCGAGCAGACAACTGCTCCGATGCCAAGTCTCACTGCTCTTGGCGGAATGGATGCCTGAGCTTCATCGCTTCCACGGCGGGATTTCCGGCAGGTAGGTCTCGAACTCGGCGATGAGTTGGGCTTCGTAGTCGCCAGCGTAGGTGCCTGAGAAAAAGCGCTCGCTCGCCTCGTTGAAGAACTGCTCCCACGATTTGTCCTCGTCGCGCGGGTTGAGGGGATAGAACAGGGCCTCGTTCTGGGGGGCAAACGTCACCCCCGCGCCGATGACCGAAACCCACACATGTCCGTTCACAGATCTCTCCCCGGACGATAGCGTTGAACCTTGGCCGGCGCCAAACCAGCCCACTACGGAAAGGGCGATCAGACGTTGGCGCTGTTGAAACCCTACTGCCCTACCATGCGATAGAAGCGCTGGCTGGCAGTTGGCTCCACATAGATGCTCAGCACATCTCCCGTTCCCTCGATATCGCTACTGGGCTCGATCCCGTCCTCCGTGAGAAAGAACTGCTCCGCCGCCCAGCCTCCCTGTTCCATCGAATCACGGCGCTCGAGACCGTACATTCGACCAGCATCGTTCGTGAAGTCAATACGAAGGCGTTCGCTCACCACACGGGCTATCGCTACGATGTGAAACGTTTCAATGGCGCTGACGTATGTCGCTTGCGAGGTCACGTTGTTCGTCTCATCCGCTTCATAAACGTTGTCATTCAGGTCCGTCCTCACGATCAGATAGTACGTCCCTGCCGGAACATTCGGAATCGTCACCGTACTGCTCGGACTGTAGCTCTCCCCCGGCAACAGCGCCTGCATTCGGTACACACTATCCAGCACTCTGTCCCCACCATCCAGCACCTCGTCCTCCGACAGGTAAAGCCGGTCGTACCACGACGCCTGCGCTTCCCCGGTCCCCTGGTTCTCCACCGTCCACGACACCTCCGCCCGATGCTGCGTTACGACCGACGCCGGCGCCGTCAATCCCGTCAGAATCACGTCCGGCGTCAGGATTTCAACCGCGATCGCCGCTGATACGTTGTTCGTCTCATCCGCTTCATAAACGTTGTCATTCAGGTCCGTCCTCACGATCAGATAGTACGTCCCTGCCGGAACATTCGGAATCGTCACCGTCCTGCTGGGACTGTAGCTTTCCCCCGGCAACAGCGCCTGCGTTCGGTACACACTATCCAGCACTCTGTCCCCGCCATCCAGCACCTCGTCCTCCGACAGGTAAAGCCGGTCGTACCACGGCGCCTGCGCTTCCCCGGTCCCCTGATTCTCCACCGTCCACGACACCTCCACCCGATGCTGCGTTACTACCGACACCGGCGCCATCAGCGCTGTGGGCGTTAGGTCAGGCGCCGCCCCCCACACCGCGCCCGCAGCGCTCAAAGACAAGAAAAGAACCAAAACGCTCTTGCGAATAATCAAAGCCATTTCTCCCTCCTTTCCCCGGGACTCATGTCACCGCTGGAGTCAGTCCCCCAGGATTATGTCAGTGTATTGGAGACCGTGCCTTTGAAGTTTAGCGGATTCCCACGGCTTGACGCAACATTCAGAATTCCCGAGACCGAGAGCCATCGTTTTGTTCCCGGGTCCACCGTCACGACACCACAAGGTCGTTCCCGCACCCGCGATGCGTCGGACAATCAATAGCTTTCTCATACACACCCTCCAGCCGATATGCCTGATCTACTGCTTCCACGGCGGGGTTTCCGGGAGGTAGGTTTCGAACTCGGCGATGAGCTGGGCTTCGTAGTCGCCGGCGTAGGTCCCTGAGAAGAATCGCTCGCTCGCTTCGTTGAAGAACCGCTCCCAGGATTTGTCCTCGCCCCCCGGATTCACGGGGAAGAAAAGGGCATCGTTTGCGCGAGCGGCTCTCATGTCGCCGGGGGCATC
>JABMQX010000726.1 GCA_013203085.1 bacterium
TCCGGGCCGGAAGCGGCCCGTCCATTCCTCTGAAGCGATCCGGGGGCTTCAACGAATCGTTCCCGCCAGCTTCGCAAGTGCTCTGATTCATAAGTCCGTGGACCTATTCTCTTTTCTGACTGGATGACAGGATGAACGCGATTTTTTTGAATCCTGTCCATCCCTTATCCTGTTATCCCGTCAAAAAACCTCTTTTGAAACGCTATACGTGACCGTATTTGCGAGTCCATCCACTAACTGGCATGGGCATCTTGCCCATGATCCTTACACGGGCAAGCCTGCCCGGCCGGGGACGCCTGTGCCACCATGCCAGCGCATTCGCGTCTGCTCGCCGCCGCGTGCAGATACAGCGCGGCCCGCAGGCGCGCACGTAGCGCGGCGCCACACCAGGAACCCAGATAGCGTTTTCACAGTTTCCGGGTAAACGCAGCTCATCACAGACTGGACTTATCGCTTGAAGACAACCCTCGGTGAGACAAAGTGGTAGGATGCTCTGTAGTACCCCCCCTATTCTTCAAAAAAAATAAGTACCATACCGACCGAGCGGTGTCAAGAAAAAAGTTGGCGATTCGAACGCCTCCGTCTGGGGCGGATGCACAGTTGGCGAAGGGAAAAAAGGAAGAGGAACCTAACGCAAAGGCGCAGAGTCGCAGAGAGCGGCATGAGAAAGACTTTGTCCTGGCCTGCCGTGGCATGGGCATCTTGCCCATGATCCTTACACGGGCGAGACGCCCGTGCCACCATGCCACCACATTCGCGTCTGCCCGACGCCCCGCCATGGCGGGGCAATCCTGAGCGCGTCTCGCCCTCGATTTTTCTTACATCCTTCGCGTCTTTGCGCCTTTGCGAGAGGTCTCCTCACTCCGGTATTCTCTCGCCAAGACGTCCCGCGCTCGCCGGGGGCACGCTCCCCCGCGAGGTCCCGCCAAGGGCGGGATAAGATCCAGCGGTACAAGGCCGCCTCCGGGTGGTCCGCGGGCTGTGCGGTGGGCGGTCTGGGGTCTGGAAGGGACCCGCGTGAGGCCCGAAATGCGAAACCCGATCCCTCTCCTACCTCTGCGCTCTCCCCGCTCTCTGGGTTCGGTTCGTCGCCCCCTGAGACTGAGCGATTACACGTCAGGGAGATTTTCCGTTGACATCGCCAGCGGAGGCAGAGATAGTATTAGCGGCGCGCCGGAGGAGATTAACAGGGGGGCGAGGCCCAAGAGGCTTGCGAGCAATGACCATTCGCAATCTTCAACCTGAACAACAGCTCTGTTTGATTCTTGCGAGGATGTCTCTATCGCCCGAACTCGCGGCTCTCGCTAACTTCCTTATCCGCAATGGGCTGGATTGGGACACCATTCTCGATTTTTCCTCCAAACACAGGGTCTTCCCGCTGGTTTTTCGCCATTTGGAACGCTTCGAGCCGGGGCTTGTTCCCCCCGCGACTATGAGGCTTTTTGGCGCTCTGTGCGCGGCAAACACTGACAAAAGCGATATGTTCGCGGACGAGCTGGCGAGAATCGTCAAGCGTCTCGGCAAGGCGGGGATTCCCGCAGTTTCGTTCAAGGGGCCGCTTCTCGCACACGTGATTTGGGGCGACCACCGCCTGTGGGTCGGGCAGGATCTGGACATCTTGGTTCAGCCGACCGACCAGAGGCGAGCGGAGAAGGTGCTGTGGGCTGACGGGTATCAGACGCTCATTGGGGCAGAAGAACAACGCACCCCACATTCGCTTCTCCCGAACCGAGGCGCACCGGTGGTGACGCTTGCAAAGCATAATGCGCGCATCCCCATCACTGTGGAGCTCCACACGACTCTCTTCCCATGGTGGATGGCCAGGAGACGCCTTGATGAGCAGGTGTGGCAGGCTGCACACCCCGGCAATATCTTTGGCGCTTCGGGGCTTTTGTTATCTCCCTCGTGGAACTTCATTCTCCTGTCATTACACGCATACAAGCATCTGTTTGTCTTCCTGAGGTGGGTGTGCGAACTTCATGAGCTGTGGAGAATGGCTAGCGCTGAGCAGGTTATGATTCTTCGAAAAAGTGAGCAGATTGGTTTGGATAGGGAGGTGTCTCTGTCTATCGCTGTGTCCGAACGCCTTCTCGGGAAAGTGTCAGACGTCAGCTCCTCTGTTAACAATGTCATGCTGACGCGACCCAGCGGAAATATGTTTGGCCCGCCCCCCTCGCGTCTCTCGCAGGAACTACTGTTATGGAAGCTTCCGGGCAGGGCGATCTGCAAAATGCGTCGCCTGCTGGCGGCTGTGTTTGCGCCGACGGGCATTGAACGGCGCCATCTCTCCCTCCCTCGCTGGCTCCATTTTCTCCATTACCTCATCCGGCCGGTCAGGCTGGTACTGAAATATGGCCTTCGGCAACCCCTCGCTCCCAAGCAAGAACTCTGAATTTCCCGCCCAGATCAGCTTTTTACGTGGAGGTGATGTTCTGAGCGTTTCTCTTTGGCTGTTCCTTGCCTCTCTGAGCTTGCATCCGAAGCCCTATCTTCTCACCTCACTGGCAACGCGACCTGCCCCTATTGTCCTTGTACTCCGGCGCGGCATCTTGCCGGAACTATTTAGCGAATTACCTTTCCCGACCCCGGGGCTTGTCCCGCGTGGCCCCTCCGGATGCCCAAGATCGTTCCCGTTCAGAACTTGTGCTTGTTGCTCAATACCGTAAAAGCCGCCCTCCGATTCGGAAGGTGGTCCGAGAGCATGCAGGGCCTTGTCGCTCCAGAAGTTGCCGCTGTCGTCTGAAACCACGAGGTTACTGCTCGGGGGTGGCCAATTCGGGCTATTGGGGTACACACATATCCGGCAAGCTTTGCCGGTTGCGCTATATCAGTGATTTACCGCTGGGTCAAAGACGGTCGCGGTTTCCCTATGACCGAGACTGGTTCATCGGGGAAGGATGAGTTGTCGGATCTGACGGAATCTTGAAGATCATTCGTGTCGCGCTTCCCCCCGCGGTGTTTGGACAGCTGGTCAGTCTCATTCAAACAAAACATAAACTTTGCATAGCTTCGAATCGGGCAGTTACGCCATTTAGCGTGCGTTACGGCCACGAAGCAGCAAACCTCACGACTGGCAGCAGGATGGGAGTACGGGCACGTCGAGCTATCTGGCGAAAACGCCTTCCGCCTGCCCATAACTTCCGATTCGGACGCCGATTACAGACACAAAGTTTGCACAGAATCACGGAAACAGATTCTTGCCGTTAGAAAGTGCTTCTTATGGCGTAAGGTTAAATCCATCTCAAGTGCGAAGGGGGATCGGGCCATTTTGTTTGTCGAACGTTTCCGCTCACCTGCCGGGACCGCCTTGACTGACTGCATGCCACGAGAAACCAGGATGGCGGCCCCGGTCAGTGTGCAGCGGGATGGTCAGCCCATGATCGCCATCGCAGGGAAAGACTTCTTACTGGATCTGGTGGATTTCAAAGGCGTTGAGGATCGCCTTGTGACCTTCCCGTCTCTTTCTGGCAGGATCTGGGTACTTGTCGTCACCACCCTCAATGATCACCAGAACATCATTGGCACCATCTGTCTTGAACCGGATGAGCGAGGTCGCGACCTTATCGTCGGAGGTTTCACTGGTCACCTTGATGCTTCTGGCCTCCTTGATCGACGTGATTCCTTTGCCGGCGCCCAAGCCCATACTCCAGTTTCGATAGCCAGGCAACGGCTCGGGAGGCAGCGGCACGGCACGGACCCCGGTCATGGACGGCATGCGGGAGGGCTGATCCAGAGAGTTGCGGGTACTTTGTTTCTTCGGTTCCCAGTGGTTGTGATAGCAGCTCATTTCGTATTCACCGGCCGGCAGGCCGTGGATGCGCAGCAGAATGTCCCCACGGTTTTCCCCGCCCCAATCAATGTTGTGGAACCAGCCGTTGGCAATTGGATCGCCCTGGGGCTTGCCCCTCGGCTTCCCGCCCCCGCCGAGGTTATCGCGTGCCATGCCGTAGACGTGAAAACCGCCGTTGCCACCGCCGCCGCAATCAATCAAGACATGGACCCCTGTGTCGGCGAGACCAGTCGTTTTCGGTGGCTTGCCGCCGCCCGAACCGTCTTCCCAGACCGCGTCGTGCATGTACATGTCAGCCCAGCGGGCCGCCACAAAAGGCGTCCAGCCCGGCTTCAGCGTGCCGGGAACGGGTGTGCGATCTTTCTCACTCTGCGGCAAGGCAAGGTCCACTTTTAACACGATCTTCCCTTTGGCCGCCGTAAGACGATCTTTGCTGGATTCGCGACCTTCCTCGCCGATCGAGAACGAACTCAAGGCATACAACAGAAGGACCGACAGTAGCACTTTCATCATAGGACGCTCCATGCGCTGGTGGGGACTTCATTAAATTGAGTTAACTTTTTCATGAAAAAGTTCTTGCGCGCTGTACAAAAATGTTCAACTATCTCTATCCGGACAACTTATAACCACAATTGTCTGGAGGAAGAGAGATGGCTATATTCGTTCGTGAGCTCAAGGGCTGGGAAGCGACAAAGCTCCAGCAAACCCTCCGCAGGTCGAAGTCGCATACGGCTCTGGTGCGATCACAGATCGTGCTGGCCTCTGCCCAAGGGTTCAAAGTTCCGTTTATCTGCAAGCTGTTTGGGCTATGCGAAAAGACCGTCCGGGAAACGATCCATGGCTTCAACAATGAAGGTCTGGCCGTTCTGGAACGGAGGTTTTCTCCGGGACGACCGCGGAAGTTCAGCGATGATGACAGGTGGTCTATCATCGAGATTGCCACTTCTCGTCCGCGAGACCTCGGATTGCCCTTTTCCCGTTGGTCTTTATCCAAACTGCGTGATTACCTCATCGCCCATGATGTGGTCGAAAGCATCAGCCTGTCTTGGCTTCGCCGCATTCTCCAAGAGGCCCAACTGTCCTATCAAAAGACCAGGACCTGGAAAGAGTCCAAAGACCCCAAGTTCGAGTCTAAAAAAAACGAGTTATCTCGTTGTACCGGCAGGTCCAAAAAGGAGGACCGCCGGATGCACGGGTGATCTGCTTGGACGAGTTCGGTCCCTTGGAGATCCGTCCCCAACCAGGGCACCAGTGGTCCTTCGTGGGAAAGCCCGCAAAGCGTCGGGCGACTTACCGCCGACTCCATGGAGTGCGAAATGTCCATGCAGCTCTCGACCTGAAGGACAACGTCCTTCTGGCACACAACAAGACCCGAAAAAGGACGCGAGAGCATTTTGCCTTCCTCAAGTACCTCCGACGGCGGTATCCGCTCAAAGAGAGGCTTTACATTATCGAGGACAACCTCTCGACGCACCACAACAAAACCATCAAGAAATGGGCCGGGAAAAATCGGGTGAGCTTGGTCTTCACACCGACCAACGCCTCATGGCTCAACCATATCGAGTGCCATTTTGCACCCTTGAAAGAGTTTGTGATCTCGGGCTCCGACTACAACGATCACCAACAACTCGCTGCAGCGATCAGACACTACCTACGATGGAGGAACGCAAACGCCAAGGCGCTCAACCTCGTTGCCCCTAAGAAGAAATCCAAACATGAGAAAAAACCGGAATACATTAAACGCATACGCCACTAGGGGCCACAAAACTCGCTACCGCTTCGTTCTCATTAGTTATCTCCACCAGCGGCTCGCCTCCAACTTGATCCCAGAGGAAACCGATGGCGTTAACGGATTTTGACCCGTCGAGGGTCACCTCATCTCCCGACTCGACGACCTGATCCGGGCCAGCGTCAGCACCCATGTTGATAGCGAGATCGTCAACCCAATGGTTGTTATTTAAGCCGCCGGTGGCTCCGGTGAAGCCGAAATAAGCGTCGAAA
>JABMQX010000727.1 GCA_013203085.1 bacterium
GCTGCCCTCGCAGACATTTTCAAGAATACGCTTGATTTCACCCAGGTGGGAGGTGAAGGTGCTGACCCCGAGTGAGATGTCCTGATAATCTCCAATATCAGCAAAAAAACCGGAAAGAATCGGTAGAACGGAGTTGGCGCCGGTGGGAATTGGTGTGGAGGTTTGCGCCATGAGGCAAAGTATCGCAATGGTTTTTGCGGCGGTGGTTTTACCTCCGGCGTTCGGCCCGGAAATGACGAGAGCGCTGTCAGAGGAACGGAGCGAGCAATTCAGCGGTACGCACCTTTCCTCCTGCGATTTCAGGAGGAGAGGATGCCGGCCATTCTCGATCCTGAGGGAGCGGCCGGTGGAGATGGCCGGAATGGAACATTTGTACCTTTCCGCCAAACGTGCCTTGCCGTACAGCATATCCACTTTCGCCATGATCTCCACGTTGGTCAGGACTACAGGGAGATTCCGTCGGAGGCAGTCGCTCAGAGAGAGCAATATTCGCCTTATCTCCTCCCTTTCTCGAGCGGCGAGGTCGGTGAACTCATTGGACAAGCCCACCACTGCCATCGGCTCGATGAAAACTGTGCCGCCGCTGATGGAGACGTCGTGCACAATACCGGGCACACGAGACCTGACATCGCTTCTGACCGGCAGAACTCTTCGTCCTTTCCGTTCGGTGACGTAACCTTCTTGCAGGAATTCGCTTATTTCCGGCGAACGGATCATCCTCTCGAAAGACGCCTCGATTTTGCGAGATATGGATGCCATCGTCCGCCGGATGTCGGCAAGCTCCGGCGTGGCGCTGCTGGCGACTTCTCCGTCAGGAGTCAGGGCCGCTCGAACCGCTTTCTCAAAGTCGGGGACCGATTCGCACTGCTGCATCAGGCGATGTAGTCGAGGAAAACTCTCTCGGGGAGTTTCAAAGAAGCTCCTGACGCCGACGGCGGTTTTCAGCAACCGGTCAATTCGCAGAATATCCGGGGGATCAAGATATGTGCCCGGAGGGCTGATGGCACTGAGAGACGACCTAATATCACACAACCCGTCTAACGGGATGGATTGATACCCGGAGATGGCGCCTATCATTTCACGCACCAGCTCGTACTCGGCGAGGATAACCTCCGGGGAGGTCGCCACTTCCTGATGGCGTATCATTTCCCGGCCCATCTCAGAGATAGCGAACTCACCCACCATCTCTTTGATCAGATCAAATTCGAGGATCTCCAGCGCCCGAGAGTCCATGCTTTCTTTTCCCACATATCTTCCACCTCGCGCCCGCGGGCTCCCAGTCGGGCTCAATTCTCCTTCCGGCCCACCTCAGCTTGGACGAAAAGGCGAGAAGGAATCCTCTGAGAAGATAGACCGGAGGGCTTCGGGAAGTCAATCAGGAAAGCAAAAAGGAGAGGCAGACAACTCAGGCTTGCAAAGTTTGGCGATTCCGAAGGTGACCGCAGGAAGTGCAACAGCTCGCCCCACTCAGACGTGCGGAGGGAACTGACACAATGTGAAGCAAAACTACGTTGCTTGGAACCAGCCCTCGGGCATCGGATAACTCACCGGACGTTGGCCTTTTCCATGTGGCAGGGTCAACGGTTGCGCATGGGGAAATTGTAGGCGGGATTTTCCCCTCCGACGGCATCGTACCACCCATCGCCATTGTTGCCATTCGGGATCCATCGGGCATGGAAATCGCAAAAGAGCATGTTTCCGCCCTCTGTGCCGTGGCTATCTTCCGGGTCCATCCGCTTATTCCGGGGCCCGTAGCCGTCGGTGTCGTGCATGATGGGGGTTCTCACGGGCTTGAGGACATCGTCATAGGTGTGATGCCCCTGGTCATCAAGTCCTCTGTACAACCTGTAGTTGTACTCGAAGTACATCTCCCCGTGCTGGCAAGGATAATCCTTCGTGTTGCTCGGACACATAAATACCTTCCGGTTGTCAATGTACTCCGGCCACAACATGCGATCGCTGTCCGGCAGGACAGCAGCCCCTGAACCCGGAACGCCTTCCATCTTGGGCTTGAACTGCTTCAGCCAGGTGAATTGAGTGTACCTTTCGTGCTCGAACCACTGCCCATCGCGATCGTTCAGAAACATCTGAAAGGCGCTGCCGATGTTCTTGAGATTGGAAAGACATGTTGACTTCTGGGCCGCCTGCTTAGCTCGCTGCACAGCCGGCAGTAAAAGAGCCATCAGAATGGATAGAATTGCCATGACTACCAGCAGCTCGATGAGCGTGAAACCCATACGTCTTTTTCGTAGCGTTTTCATGATTCCTCCAGCTAGTAAATAAGCC
>JABMQX010000728.1 GCA_013203085.1 bacterium
CATCCGTTTCCTACCGAGTCGGCCTGGAGCGAGTCTCGCTACTGGGTGTACTGCTACAAACTGCCGAGGATAACTCGTACCGATCGCTAGAATGAAGTGCAGAGTAGTCTACTTGTCGGTGCAGGTCACGTGATGCGGTGGATCGTCTTGGCATTCCTGGATTCACGCGCCGCATAATTTCGTTTTTGGACTTTTCGAAGGAGTGCGCATGTTTAGTCTCCTTGTGAGACCTTCGAGGCCGTCCACTATCCCCATCCATTCCCCCAGCATAGCGTAACTACGAGGTGCCAATGGCTGTCACGTCCGAGTCTTCAGCTTGGCTGTCCCATGATGGCCCAATAAGCGTTGCATCAATTACCTATCAGGTTGATCATTGAGATAGCAGCATGCCGTTTAGCCGGGCTCGGGCAACCTCACAAAATCACGTCACGATTCTGTTTGCTGATGGTACTGGACGCAGGTATAACGCCTTTTGCCTTTGGCTGCTGCGTGCCAGTGTGGGATGTGTGTGCGCCGGGCGACTTTGAAAAACTTCGAAAGTAAGACGAATTTTTTCGTCTTTTGTACGTGATATATGAGTGAAGGGCTACGTTTCTAACATGGCAGCGGACTCATTTTTCGATGATAGACTGCGCTGACGAAGAACTTATGCGATTGGCGGTGAATGACGACGTTTCTGCATTCGAAGAGCTTTTTCGTCGTCACAGGCGGAATCTCTACGACTTCTTCTGCCGAATGGTCTGGAATGCTGAAGAGGCCAAAGATTGCACCCAGGAAACCTTCGTAAAGCTCTGGCGGGGGAGAGCTCACTACACTGGCAAAGGGAAGTTCTCAACGTACCTGTTTAGAATCGCCAGGAACCATCTGCTGGACAACCGCCGCAAGCAGAAATCCCGCATTGTGCAGCAACGGGTCTCCACGGACGGCTTGGAGGGATCTCTCGAAGTCCGCGCTTCGTCAAGGAGCCCGTACACGGAAGCTGTCGCCGACGAAATTCAGTCCGCCATAAGCGCCGCAGTCTCCCATCTTCCGGAAATGCATCGATCGGTGTACGTCGTGAGCGAAGAGCAATGGATGCCCTACAAGGAGATCGCGGACATTCTCGGCTGCCCCATAGGCACGGTATGCTCTAAGAGATTTGAGGCAGTAAGAAAGCTGCGTAAGCTACTGAAGCATATTATTCTTGATATGGACAGTTCGGTTAGCCCGACCTATGGCAATCAGGAAGGTTCCGCCTATAACGGCTACTTTGAATGTACCTGTTATCATTCACTGTTCTGCTTCAACCAATTTGGTGATTTGGAGCGAGTCCTTCTTCGCAATGGCAACGTCCACCGTGCCGATGACTGGCGAAGATTACTGGAGCCGATTGTCAATCGTTATCGAGGCCATGACATCCTCCGATTCTTCCGTGGCGATGCAGCCTTTGCTGATCCCAAGATGTATTGCTATCTCGAAGCAGAAGGGTACTTCTATACGATCCGCCTGAAGGGCAGTCAAATTCTGTGCGGTAAGGTTGAGCATCTGCTGACTCGGCCTGTGGGGCGTCCACCGAAGAAGCCGATTGTCCTGTATCATAGCTTTCGATATCAAGCAGCCAGTTGGAAGATCGCTCGCAGAGTAATCGCCAAGATCGAGTGGCATGCGGGAGAGCTTTTTCCAAGAGTCAACTTCATAGTCACCAATCTTCGGTGGAAATCCAGCAATGTGGTCAAGTTCTATAACAGGCGAGGCACACCGGAGCAGTGGATTAAAGAAGGCAAGTATGCACTGAACTGGACGCGGCTTTCCTGCCATGATTTTGTGGATAACCAGGTCCGTCTTCAGTTGTTTTCTCTTGCTTACAACCTCGGTAATTTTCTCAGGCGGCTGGCATTGCCCAAGTCAGTGAAGCAGTGGTCTCTTCGCACACTCAGAGACAAGCTTATCAAGATAGGAGCCAAGGTGGTCAGCCATTCGCGTTACGTGATATTTCAAATGGCAGAAGTGGCTGTTCCGAGGATACTCTTTCGGGAAATCCTTGACCGGATCAGGCAGTTGCGTTTTTTGACAATACCCGCGAGGCCGGGATGAGGTGTGGAACTGCTTAAAATCCGGTTCTGGAATGGAGAGCAACAGTGGAGGTATGCCAAAACAGTAAGAAAAAGTGGGTTCTTCACAGAAACATGTCGATTTTCTTGTGTTTTTTGCGACATGGGACGCTGAACCTGCCGGGAAGTTGTTGACAATGAGATGAAATCTTGGTGTTGTAGGGCTTGAATTGTACAGGAGTGCTTCAAAAAGAGTATCAAAGCGTGCAGGAGCATCCTTTATGAAGTTAAATGGGAAATCCCGAATGGTATGAGTGCGGTCAGACCTTGCAGAGAATATGAGGAGGTCCCGAGGGTAAGCAAGTCCTCGTGGACCGAACTGTTAGTTATTCACACACTATTTTGGAGACTCCTGCCATGCGAAGACGAATTTTGCTTACAGCCTGCCTTCTCACGAGCGTGCTTTCATTTGCGATGGAATCGGTCGCCAGCGAATTGTTGGTCGGCGCCGCCAGTGTGAGCATCACGCCGTCACAGCCGGTGGCCCTTTCCGGCCAGCGCTATACTCGAGTCGCCCGCGAAGTGGAGAGTCCGGTGACGGCCACGGCCTTGGCGATCGAGACGCGGGACGGTGACACGGTGCTAGACCAGGCAATCATGATTTCGTGCGATCTGGTCGCGATCCGGGACGGCATCCAGGAGCGACTTCGCGAGCGCGTGAAGTCGCGTTTGCCCGACTTCGACATCGACAAGCTGTTTCTCAGCGCGACGCACACGCACACCGCGCCGGTGACGCGCGAGGGAGTGTATGTCATTCCCAAAGAAGGTGTAATCCAGCCAGTCGAATACGTCGAGTTCCTCATCAAGCGTCTCGAAGACGCGGTGGTTCGGGCTTGGCAGAATCGCCGGCCCGGCGGAGTGAGCTGGGCGTTGGGCCATGCCTTGGTAGCGCACAACCGCCGTGCTGTGTACGCAGACGGCAGCGCCAGAATGTACGGCAAGACGGACGGGCCCTCGTTCCGGGCAATCGAAGGATATGAGGACCACTACGTCGACGTGCTCTTTTTCTTCAATGCTGATCGGGAAGTGACTGCGATGGCCATTAACGTGGCTTGTCCATCACAAGAGGTGGAAGGCCGCCACGCGGTCAATGCTGATTTCTGGCATGAAGCCCGTTTGATGCTGCACAGGAGATTTGGCAAGGACGTCCAGGTGTTGGCTTGGACGGGAGCGGGTGGCGACCAGTCGCCGCACTTGATGTGGTACGAGCGAGCTGAAGAACGAATGCGCACGCTCCGCAAGCTGACTCGATTGGAGGAGATCGCTCGTCGAATCGACCTTGCTGTCGACGAGGCCTACCAAGGTGCGAAACAAGACATCCGCTTCGACGTGACTCTGATCCACCATGTCAAGAGTGTTCAGCTTCCCGTGCGGATGGTCACAGAAAAGGAATCCGCCGAAGCCAAGGCGTTTTGTGATGCGGTAGCGAACGAGGAGAAGCTTGACCCTCGAAAATGTCTGGAAAGGATGTGGAGCCAGCAGACAGTCGACCGCTACGAACGACAGAGCACGAATCCTTACTATACGATGGAACTGCACACCATCCGCTTGGGCGACGTGGCCATTTGTGCGAATCCGTTTGAGCTGTACACCGAATATGGGGTTCGGATCAAAGCCCGCAGCAAAGCCGTGCAGACCTTCGTCGTTCAATTGGCGTGCGCATCCGGGGCCTACCTCCCCACCGAGGAGGCCGTTCGGGGGGGGCACTACAGTACCGCGGTCTACAGCAACCTGGTCGGGCCGGAAGGCGGGAACGTCTTGGTGGATCAGACTGTCGAGGCGATTAATGCGATGTGGGAGGACAATTCAGATGAGTAGGATTCGATCTGCCCTGAGGCTTTGGCCATTTCGGAATATGCCCTAACTCCTCTTTTACCCACTGTCTCATCTATTTCAGCTTGCTGGCCATATTTTATACCAGTTGCGAATAATTGAGGTTAGAGGACGCACCTTAGTTTGAGCCTTATGAATCTCGCTGGAAACGTCTTGGTGTCCCGCTTCCCGAACTGAGGTCGCCCCACGGATTCCAGGTTCCCCCGGGCCTGAAGCGAGAATGGACGCTCCCGACACGTTATGATCCTTTCACGTCGAGAAAGGCGGGTTCCCTGACGTGGCCTAACTGCATTGGCGGAAGTATCGAAAAAGAGGCTTCAATCAAGCGAGAAACGACGTGCACATACCCCCTGTTTCCGAC
Organism: bacterium; assembly: GCA_013203085.1. Lineage (GTDB taxonomy): Bacteria > Auribacterota > JABMQX01 > JABMQX01 > JABMQX01 > JABMQX01. Next base: position 4,285 of record JABMQX010000728.1, read on the forward strand.
GAGGAGACTTCACTCAACTTCACTGAATTTCACGAGGGTTCAAGCGAGTGAAGACACAATTTAGGTCACAAGCTGGTCACCGGAGAACCGCTGTCGAAGTCTGAAACTGAATCGGAGTGAGAACAGGGCGAACGGGGCTTGGTGACCACCATCGGGGACACGGGGTTGCGATATTGGCATCCGATGGCTCTCATGTGCGCGAAAGGTATCTGAATAGTTACCATTGCGTAGAGATCAGGATCGCGTTATTGTTTCTCCATAGAGTGAGGCAGGGTGCTGACGCAGTGAGCCGAGCACGCGACAGAGGTTCTCTGTGCGTCCCAAGGTTCGCTGTCCCAGGAGAAGATCTGTCACACCATGATCGACGCTTGTAAGGCGTTGCTTCATCTGGATCGGAAAAAAGGAGAGTGACATGGAGAAGAATCCACACGTTTCTGGCAAAACCTCAAGGCGCAATTTCCTCAAGGCGGCCGCGGCGGCCGCGATCTGCGGCCCGCATGTCGTTCGTTCGAGCGTGTTGGCCGCCTCCGGCAAGCCGGGGCCAAACGATCAG
>JABMQX010000729.1 GCA_013203085.1 bacterium
CGTGGGGCGGTGCTCCAGACGAAAGAGAAGGGGAAGGTCGAGTTTCAGGGGCCGTCGCCGGCTCAACGAGACCTTGTCTGAACCCAGGTGCTCATCGTCCAGGTCAGCCACGTTGGGGTAATTCCGGTACGGCGAAGATCTGCCAAACCAGCCAAGGACCCACGGCTCGTCCAGTTTGATGGAAGACTCGATGTTCGCTGTGCTGGCAGCGCTTACCTTGCCGCCGGACACAAAGGCGATGTTGGTGGGTCCTGTATCCTCGAAGGCAACGCTGGAAGCTGGTGTATCAATCAGCACGGCTGGTGTGAGGCGGCTCACCACTACCTTTGCCCGGTCGCCGGAGACGTCGTACGTGGCGAGCTGATGGTCCCACGCATTTCGGCCAACGCTGAGCTTCTTCGCAGCCGGACCCGGCGCCGCCCTGAACAGGATGTACGCCTCGCCAAGCCACGCAGGCATTCCCCTTCCGTTTTGTGGAAGGTCCGGCACGGTTCGCTTGAAGACGATCTCGCCCTCCGCAAAACCCACGCGGAAGGAAAAGCCACCTTCACCGCGAAAAGCGCCGCTGGCTGAATCCGAAGGCGCTTTCTGTGCAAGCGCGCCCCCTACTAAACAAACGAAAGCGATGAGAATCGGGATGCCAGCCTGCGTCGGTCTGTGAATCCATCTGTATCCAATCATCTTATCCTCTCAGCTTTGCCGGTTCATAAAGCGGTGGAAATTCTTGAGCGTCATTTGCCTTCGAGGCACAAGAGCACATTCCGGACGGTTTTGTGGACGAGGTGTTTGCCCGAGATGACCATCGGCGAAGCTGTGGCATGAAACGCACCGCCGTAAGCGCCCCCTGCGAGAACTCGCCCGGAATTGGCGCCTTCGAGCCAGCCGTCTTTCCCGGTTCTGAGGTCAATGTAGCTGTAGGCGCCTTCCCTGGCGGCCCACCCGGGGTCCCGCACGGCGAATATCTTATCTCCACCTCTGGCAAGTCCCCAGGACTGGTCGTTGACGCAGAACCCCACAGCAAACGCGCTGTGGCGGTCGAGCTTCTCCCCCGGCTTGGCTTGCCATTCCCACTCGTTCTTGTCAATCCAGTACCGGTTTCTGATGAGGGGTTCGAGCTTGCCGCTGGTCAGGTCAAGGCGGCCAACGAACGCCCAACCCGATGCGAGTACTCGCCCCAATGCGTACATCGTGTAGGCGCAGCCGTCCGGACCAACCACCGGCAGCGGCCCCGTGCAACCGCCGCCGTGAACACGCGTGATCGGAACGACGAACTTCTCGGAGCCGTCCCTCGCGTTGAGGACGTGAAGTGTCCTTTGCTCCGGATGGTCTATGTACCATTGACGCACCTGCTCCAACAGCTCATCTTGGACAAGCATCTTGCCATGGTTCCTTTCCCTGAAAGGAGCCATCAGCGTCCGCTCAAGCTGGCGGTGCGTCGCGTGGGCCGCTTGGACCGGCTGGGTGGAAACGATCACGGTTCCCCCCGAGGCGACCAGCCAGTAGTCGCGGATCGCCATCCCAACAAGCTTCTCCGACCTCCAAACCTCCTTCCCACTCTTCCCATCGAAGGCGTACACGCAGTTATCTCCCCCGCCCACATAGAGCACACCGCTGTCATACGCGGGCGTGGCCGTCACCGGAAGGCCCACCGGTGACTTCCAGACCTCCTCGCCGGTCCCGGCCTTGACCGCATACACAAAACCGTCGCGCCCGGCAATGAAAACCTTGCCCTCGGCCACCACAGGACCCGCGAGAATCCCTTCCCCGGTCTCGAAGGTCCATAGGCGACAGCCGTCAGCCGCCCTTACCGCGTGGCAACAGCGGTCCATCGAGTTCGCATAGACAATTCCATCGTCGAAAGCCGGCGTGCCGAGAATGGCCGTCCCCGTCTTGTAAGACCAGGCTTTTTTCCCAGAGCTGAGGTTAATGGCGATCAGGCTGCCCCAGTTTGTGCCCAGGTAAACGTTGCCGCCAGCAACAATCGGAGGACTGCCCGTGTGTGTCGGCTCGTTGATCTCGAACCTCCATTTGAGCCGGTAGGGCGGGTTTGGCTGATCGCTCGTGTAACCGGTGTGCCCCGCGTTCTTCTGCAACTGCGGCCAGTCATCCGAATTCGCTGTCACCGGAAGAAAAACCAGAATCAGCACCAGAAGGCGACCCTTGGGGTTGTTCATACTTTCGCTCCCTTTTCACAGAAATAACCTATCAGCGAATGTCGGCTTCTTGTCTGCCGAAATCATCGCAATGACTGCGACCGGACGCAAGGGTTTCTTTTTTGCCGGCATCTTTGCTGCTCAGAAATGACAATCCACGTTGACAGCGAAATCTTCCCCCCATCTGGACGTGAAAGCGCCATGAACGCAGGTGGGGAAGTTCGAGAGTTCCCTCGCTGGGGTGGAAAGACTGTGGAGCTCCTGCGCCAGATGCCTCGTATGGCGGCTGTAATAGACTTACGTGGGAAATGTCGTTGACCTCGCGAAAAGCTTGCATTTGGGGTCGAACTTGGGTTCAATTAGGAGAGATCGCCGTGTCGCCAGGAGGTTCGGCGAGGCAATCGCGGCGATAATGGAGAACAGGGAACGCAAAATCAAAGACATTCCGAGGAGGTAGCAATGGCGGAGCAGGACTTGACACCCAAGTTGGGACGCCGGGCGTTTCTCGCCGGGGCGGCAGCAACAACGTTCACCCTGATGAAGCCCCGCTCGCTGCGGGGAACAGAGGCGAACTCGGCAATTGAGCTGGGTTTGATGGGCTGTGGTGGCCGCGGGACCTGGATCGCAAGGCTTTTTAAGAGCTCGGGTAAGTACAGATTTGTTGCCTGCGCCGACTATTTTGCGGACAGGGTCGGGGCCTTCGGCAACAGATTTCAAGTCGCCAAAGAGCGGCGCTATGCGACTCTGTCCGGTTACGGGCGGCTGCTGGAAAGCAAACTCGACGCAGTGGCAATTGAAACTCCTCCGTACTTCCATCCCGAGCAAGCGGCTGCGGCGGTGGATGCCGGCAAGCACGTGTTTTTAGCGAAGCCTGTGGCGATTGATGTTCCTGGCTGCCTGAGCATTGCCGCCTCCGGCAGAAAGGCGACGGCCCGAAAGCAGGTCTTCCTCGTCGATTTCCAAACCCGCGCTGACAAACTGTACCGCGAGGCAGTCCGTCGGGTACACGGCGGCGACATCGGCAAGCTGGTCTGCGGTGAGGCTCATTATCCCTGGCAGGGAGGCGGGTCGGGAACCGATTCGAGCAATCCCGAAGAACGGCTGCGGCAATGGTATTGCACCCTGGCGCTTTCCGGAGACGTAATCGTCGAGCAGGACATTCACACCTTGGACGTGGCCACGTGGTTTATCAACGCCGACCCCGTTCGCGCATTCGGCACCGGCGGCCGAGCCATCCGCAGGTATGGCAACATCTGGGACCATTTTTCGGTCACGTACTGGTTCCCACGCGATTTCATCCTGACGTTCACGTCCGTGAAGATGATTCCCGGCGTGAAAGACGAGATTCGCTGCCGCGTCTTCGGCTCGGAAGGCATGGTTCACAGCGACTACTTCGGCGACGTCTATATCCGCGGTAACAAGCCTTACGAAGGCGGCTCGACCGGCAACCTATACACTACCGGTGCGGCGACGAACATCGAAGATTTCCATCGCTTCATCACCCAGGGCAACTATGTGAACGCTACTGTTGCCCCTTCGGTGCGCTCGAACCTGACGAGCGTGCTGGGTCGCGCTGCGGCTTACTCCGGCAAGACCGTGACGTGGGACGAGATGATACGAGCCGGGGTCAAGCTCGAACCTGACCTGACTGGCTTAAAACGATGACCTCGGGACCGGGCTTTGGTTATGTGGTTGCGTCGGTGTGGGCACAGACTTGAAAAGCGCTGCGTTTCCTCAACTCACGCAGCCTCACGCGACCAAACCTCGGAGGAACTCAACGCTGTCGCGGATATTGTCGTCCGTGCCGTAGCACTCGATGGAAACTACGCCGCTCCAATTCGTCTCTTTGAGGTAGTCAATACATTTTCTGATATTGTCAGCATTCACGCCGCCACCGATAGGGACTTCGCTGCACGCAATCCCTGTCTCTTTCCCTCGGACTGCCTCCGCCAGTTCCTTACTGACGTCCTTGATATGGGCATGGGAGAGGTACTTTCGGAATATCTTCAAGTACTCGAGCGGGTCCTTGCCTGCGATGAACGTGTTGCCCGTGTCGAAGTTGAACCTGAGGTGCTCGGACTCGAAGTGTGAGAAGAGCCGTTCCATGAACTCGGCGTCAGTAGTGTATGGCCCGTGGGGTTCCACGTTAATTATCACCCCGTAGTCCTCTGCCCACGAGAGGCACTGGCGATAATTGTCGCACGTGATCCGGAAAACCTCCTCCTTGGTTAGACCTTCAACCTCGATCGCGCCGTCGATTGTGTCAACCATGGGGCAACCCAGTTCGGCAGCGAAGCGGATGGACTGCTGGACGTACTGGACACCGAATGTCGATCCATCAGGCCCCATCAACGGGTAGGCACCGTCAATCTGGGAAACCATCAGGCCTTTCTCATCACAGTAGCGTCGCAGGGCCCGGGGATTGGATTGGAGAGAGATACCGGGTTCGTATCCCATGGCTTGGATGAAATACTGGCCGTGGATCGCAGCGAATTCGATGTGTTTGAGTCCATACTTGACGGCAGTTTCCGCTGCGATCTGGAAATTGCCGCTCAAGGGGCGCCAATTGTCCGTGTGAAGTCCCAGTTCGATCATCTTGCCTCTCCTCTAAAGGTTTCTGGATGTCTTGGTATGAGTTTTTTTGAAGCATAGACTACCTGGCAATAATGAGCAAGGGAGAAAAACGTCCCGACGCTCCGGACAACGATCCCAATACTTGCGAAGACAACAACTACCGAAATGGGATCACGATTGGCGAATGCGGATTGCGGAACGGCGATTGCGGATTGCAGATTGCGGAATGCGGAATGGGAAGGCCGAGATCCGAGATCCGAAATCCGCAATCCGAAATCCTAAA
>JABMQX010000730.1 GCA_013203085.1 bacterium
ATTTCCCAGGGGAAGTAGGCGGCGGAGCCTTTGCCGTGCTTCCGGTAGAATAGGGCCGGCACGTCAGAGACATTTCTGTAATAACACTTCTCAGGCGGGCCAAACATATCGCCGGGGATTAACCTGAGCAGGTTATCGGTCTCTCTATCTGACTCGTAGACATGGAAGACTCCGTTGAGGAATACGAGATCGAGGTTTTCGAGAACATCTCTCTCAAGGCGTTCCCTGTCCTCGGGGCGGATTCGAATGTAGGAGCCTTTTTGGGCCGGGCGGGTGCTCTTGAATTGTAGTGAATTGAAACATTGAAGTTGTGCCGGAATCTTTCCGGTGATAAGGACTTTGCCTCCCTGCTCGACGTATCTATCGAGGACGCGAGTTTGCTGATCGTTGAGGCCGTCGGCGTCGGGAACGATGACGATTTCATACTCCTTTAACTGCGGAAGATCGAGGTGAACGAGCTCAAAGGGAATCTGGTTTTCGCACAGAATGTTTAGCATGCCCATGTATTCGTTGTTTTCACGAGCGAAGAGCGCGACCTGGGCAGCGGGCTTTGTGTTGATGAGATAGCTCTCGTTGGCGGCGTGGAAGCGGTAGATGTCTCGCACGATGTCCAGGCCAAGGCGGTCTTCCTGCCGGTGGAGGGGGCCAATGCAGTAGAAATCGAGCCAGGCGCCGTTGATCATTTGCTGGAACAGTCTCCTGCCGGTCAAATGGGGTGCGACGGATGCGTGCCGGAAGGGAATGGCGAAGAAATGCACGGCAGCGTTGGCGAGTTGTCTCCGTCCTGCTTCCAGCAGTGTCTTTTTGGCCTTGTGCGTGTCAATATAGGTGCCCCTGCCCAACGCGGAATTGGACTCCTTTCGGATGATGTCTATGCCTTCTTTGGTGTAAGTGCATATTCCCAGGTGGGAGCGTTTTGACTTCAGGAAAGCGTTGACACGCTTGAACTGTCTGTCGGTCATGTTTCGGGTGAACTGAAGGTACTTCCGATACGTGGGGTTGTTTTGCTCGACCCTGGCGGGCAGTTCAAGGCCGCAGTGTTCCTTGAAGAGCCTCCTGCAATTCTCACACTGGCAGATACCGTGGTAATTGCCGCTGTAATCGCTGCGCTGGTAGCCGATCATGTTGAAGAAAACACCGTCGAGAGGGTAGCGATCCACAGCCTCACCGAGGATTTTGAACATGTATTCCTGCTGGTATCCGCCGCTGACGCAGGTATGGACTTGACCGTTGTAGTTGACGTTCTGTCCGGATTCACTCACGTAGAGCCAGTCCGGATGTTGAGCGGCAAATTTCTCATTGATTTTGCTGAAGTCGAATCGGCCGATCATGCGGATGCCTTCGGCGTGGAGTCTTTCGAGAACCGAAGCCACCATGTCGCCCTTCATGTACGTATTTCGCCAGTGGAATTCGAGGTCCGTGGGGTAGTTTGCGACGATGCCGCCCACGTTGAAGAGCACTACGTCCGCCCCGAAGTCTTTGATGTCGCGCATATAGCGGTCGAGGTCCATCATGGCGTCAATTTCGCGGAGATTGGTCTGGATCAGGCGATGGGGGCGCAGCCACCACTCGTCGTCGGTGGGTAACTCAAGCCGCTCTCTTTTCTTTGCCGGCTCGATATCGTGTGGGGGCGGCGGCCCGTAAGGAATTCCGTTGATATACTCCTCCAGGTTGCTGTACCCGTCGCCCAGGCGGTCTCCGTTGCGGTCCGAAGGATCGTTCGGGTTCAACCCGCGCGCCAATTCCCAGTCGTCCGGCATCCCGTCGCGGTCGGTATCCGCGGGAGGTGTTGTCGAGTTCAACGTCGGCCAGCCCCCGACGTCTTGCTCGTCGTCAATGATAGCCCCTGTGCCATTGATTACATCATTGATGAGCCGCGTGTCAACGGCATCTCTGACATGAGACGCGCCGGCATGAGCCAGCACACTCGCATAGGCTTCCGGGGCCGTCTCCGTGGTGACCGACTCAACAGGAATAGGTGATGATAGCCGGCCGCCGCTTTCACTGCCGCCTACAAGACTCCATGGGTTACCGGGCAGGACCCCGTTCATGTAGTTGCCGGCAAAATACTGTTCCGCATAAGGGCAATCCTCACTAAACGCATCGTCCCCGCCGGAGTTCGGCCCCTCTACGTAATAGTTGTTGATGAAATTATACTTGCTGTATTCAGTGCCGTCATAGTTAGCACCGGCGGATTTCCCCTTCCAGTTATAGACCACGTTATTGCGCCAGTCCAATATCAGTCCCTCAGAGTCCTCGTCGCCGGGTGTGTCGTTTCCGGGCCGGGGGTTGCGTGTGGCGTTATGAAGATAGAGGTTGTGGTGAAAGCTGTAGCGCGACCCGTAGGAACCGCGCAGGAGCGAGCCCATGCTGTGCGGTTCGCTTTTGATATCAGAATTACGCAAGGCCTCTGCAACGATGGTCCACTGCACCGTCACCTTGTCAGGCCATGACGAATCAGAAGGGTCCATATAAGTGCTCAGAACCTCGTCAACAGACCAGCTCGCCGAGCAATGGTCTATAATGACATTGTCGTTCCGAATACTTATGGTATCACCATCACCAGAATCTACATTGTCACCTAGACGACAGCGCATATAACGAATAATCGAGTGCTCGGCCTCAATTATCAGCGGACACTCTGCGATGCAGATGCCGTCACCCGGCGCTGTTTGACCGGCTATAGTGATGTACGGATTAGTGATACGGAGTTTACCGTTGAGAAATATGGTGCCCGACACCTCGAATACGATCGTACGCGGGCCGCTGGCCTCCACCGCTTCGCGCAGACTCCCGGGGCCGCTGTCGTTAAGATTCGAGACAATGTAGACATCACCTCCCCGCCCCCCTTGGGACCACTTGCCGAAACCTTCAGCCCCGGGGAAGGCCGGAACGCGGAAATAGTTGGCTATGACGACTTGCGCGGATGACGCTGTGCCCACAAAGTAGCCGCCCGCGTCCAGGGTCAATATTACCGTCTCGTCGGTCTCGGCGGCAACGCGAGAAAGGAGGTATTCTTCGGTCGGCCAGCCAGAGGCGTGCTCGACCAAGTTGTCGCGGACCTTGCCGTAG
>JABMQX010000731.1 GCA_013203085.1 bacterium
CCCCCTTCCTGCGAGAACGCCACCTGCAAACACAACAACGACATCAGTACGATGCAAGAGCCTACTTTCATTTCAATGCGCCTCTTTCTGATTTCGGATTTCTTTGCGTCTTTGCGTGAGGCCTGCGGTTTCTGATTTCGGATTTCGGAATCCGCAATCCGCAGTCGCCAGTCCGCCTCCTGACCTTTTCAGCACAATCTGCAGTTTCCTCCGTGGGGAGTACCTCCTTTTATGGCCATTTCCGTTGCCTCCGAGGGATCGCCCAAGGCGAAGGGGGCCGGAAGGCTGTCAAAGGAGCAGGCACGAATTCGACCGCCCCCCTCCAATGGTTACATCAAAAGATTCGTGAAGCCGCAGAAGACAGGCTTCTACGGTCTTGTATTGCCCTTTTGCTTAGAAAAGAGATTCATTTGACAGCGGGCGGGTCTTTCACCTCGCGGCCGGCAGCCCAGTACATCGCCCGAACAACGATACGTTGGAAGCTGGGATTGCTGCACGCTGGTTTGCCGTGGCCAAGGCCGGTGTAGAATAGGCGACCTTTGCCGTAATACGACACCCATCCCATGGACTGTTTCTCATTCCCACGACTCATGCGGATTAGCGAGCGCATCTGGGCGTTCGCGTGGAAATTGTGGCGATAGGTCTCGTCCTCAATCTCAAAAGCCTTCAAGTTCTTCGTGATGGGATGCTCTTTGTCGTATATGTAAACGGTATATCTGCCGCCGCCGTGACCGGCGAAACGTCCACCCACCATTTCCCAATACCTATCTGAATTCTTGAACGAGTCGGTCGCGGAGTGGATACCCACAAATCCGCCGCCGTTCCGGACGAAATCGCACATTCCGGATTCCTGTTCTTTGCTGAGTGTCATGCCGGTGGTGTACACGGCGAGAACGTCGAACTGCTTGATCCGTTCTTTCAAATCGTCCAGATTTTCAGTGAAGGTGACCTCAAAATCATTTGTAGCATCGAGAACGGCCTTGACGATTGGCGGGTTGTTCCTCCAATCGTGTACAGGTCCGCCGCGAAGCCACAACACTTTGATTCGGTCCGCTCCTTGCGCGACACCGAACATCACCAAGACGAGGGTGAATACCATGAACCTCAAAAAGTGCCTTCTGCTCATTTCACTTCTCCTTTCTTCTTGCTGATTACCTCTGGATAGCTCTGTGTGAATCAGCATTCATCAGCGGTTGAAGCTTTCTCACAAGCCCTTGAAAACCGCAGATAAACACAGATGGACGCAGAAAGACGCTGCAAAAGCAATAAATTGTTTTGCGGATACTCCTGCGATTCTCGCCCTTCGCCTTCCTGTCTTCGCGTCTTTGCGTCTTTGCGACCACGCCTTCGGCGTGGCTCTCTCCCCTTTCTCTCGCCAGGATGCTAAGCACGCCAGGGGTTCTCGCCAGCGGATTTCTTCGGCTTTCTTGGGAGAGGCCACGGCATCACGCCACAACGTTTCGTCCATCGGTCGTAAAGGGCTGCGAGTTCCTTGACCTTCTCGGGTGACTTCTCCGCGAGATTGTTCAGCTCCGTGCGGTCAGCTTCGAGATCGTAAAGTTCCCAACCACGGGGGTGCTGGGAAACCAGCTTCCATTTGTCCTGGCGAACTGCTCTATTGCCTTCGTGTTCCCAGAAGACAGTTTTGAGACGGGATCGAGTCTTACCCCGTAACGTCGGGATAAGGCTTGTTCCCTCAAGGGGAGCGATCTCTTTCCCTTTGTAAGTTTTTGGATAAGTCGCGCCGGCGACCTCCCGACAAGTGGCCATAATGTCGGTGATATGTCCGACCTGATCGGTAATGCTGCCCGGCTTAATCACGGCAGGCCAGTAAGCAATGAATGGTGTAGCGATACCACCTTCGTGCACCCAATGCTTGTAACGCCGGAACGGTGTGTTGCTGGCGTTGGCCCAGGGCAGCCCGTAACTCATGTAAGTGTCCTTCGGACCGGGTAAAACCTTGGGATTGTTTCCTCTGAGGTTCTCGGCGCAGCCGCCGTTGTCTGCGAGGAACATCACCAGCGTATTCCTTTCGGCGCCGACATCTCTGATCTTGGCCATGATCTTGCCTATGCCCTGATCCATGCGGTCTATCTGCGCCGCATAAACCGCCATGCGCATGTCTTCCCATTCCTTGTTTTTGGCATCAGACCACGCGGGGGACCTGGGGTCGCGGGGGGTGATGTCCCATTTGGCATCTACGATGCCCATCTGTATCATCCGTCTGTGACGCTCTTTGCGCAAAGCGTCCCAGCCAATCATGTACTTGCCCCTGTATTTGGCAATGTCCTCCGGCGGAGCGTGGAGGGGCCAGTGCGGTGCGGTGTAAGCCACGTAGAGGAAGAAAGGGGACTTGTGCCGGGCGTATTCCCCGACAAAACGGGCGGCGTTCTCGCTGATAGCGTCGGTAAGATAGAAGTCCTCCTCCTCCGGTTTGATCGGGGTGTTGTCACGGGCCATCACTCTCCCCCGGGAAAGCTCAAAGTAATTGCTTGCGCCGCTGATCAGGCCGTAGTACTTTTCAAACCCCCGATCCAGCGGCCAATGGGGTCGTTGTTCCCCGACGTGCCACTTGCCCGACATGTACGTGCGGTACCTTTCTCGGCGAAGAACCTCGGCAATCGTCATGCAGTGGTCGTTAAGGTACCCCTGGTAGGAGGGAACCCCACGATCCTGAACCATGTGCCCGATGCCAGCCTGATGAGGGTATAGCCCGGTCAGCAGAGAGGCACGGCTCGGGCAGCAACGGGCACAGTTGTAGAACTGCGTAAACCGTATCCCACCCTTTCCCAATCGGTCAAGGCTGGGTGTCGCGATCTCCGAGCCGTAACAGCCCAGGTCGGAAAACCCCATATCGTCATTCATAATCAGGACGATGTTGGGGCGACTTTCGTCCCCGCTCAAGAGCGGGGTCTCAGCGCCTGATAGGAAACGAGGCACGGCGAACACTGCGGCGCTGCCCCCCAAAAAACTTAAGAAGTCTCTTCGGCCCATTAAAGGTCCCATGTTTTTCATTTGCCCATCTCCGCTTCCGTTCTTCATTGCTCACTATCTCTGACTTGTGCCGATCACATCGCTCGACCACCTGACATGCTTTGCACTATTATCAAAAGAGGATACCCACAATGGAGAGGGTTGTCGAGATAGTTTTCAAGGGAGCTGTTCTCCTGATAGCTGTGCCTGCGTCCCATAGGCAAAAGAGACCGGAATTCCGTGCAAGCAAGGCCACACCCCATTTCGGATTTGAGATTTCGGATTTCGGAATCCGCAATCGCCACTGGAGGCCGCCACCCTTTCATGGTGACGTGCCACGGCATGGGAGCACGGGGTCCTTCTGATCTTCCTCTCTGCGTCTTCACGCCTCTGCGTTACCCTTCTCTTCCCTTCTTTACCCCCGTAACTGGGTATCCGCCCAAGACCGGGGCAGGATTACGGCTCTCGCATCATTTTGATTGACTTTCCGAGCGTCATGATGTAATATTATGACGATTATTGGAGGACCAAGAAGTGTTTACGGCTCACAGGGGGCGTCAAGGGATAAGATTTGTCGCTTAGGTCGCTCCTGGGAAAAAATGCAGTCAGTTGATCTGAAATCACCGGCCGATATGGAACGGATTGTTATTCTAAGCATTCTGATAGCGTTGCTTGCAATCCATCTTTTCGTGGTGCACAAGCTCGCCTTCCTCGGGTTCTATTATCTTCCGATTCTCCTGGCAGGTTACTTCTGCGGAAAAAGGACCGCTTTACTCCTGAGCGTCCTGGCTGTTCTCTTGATTGCGCTGTATACAGCCGTGCAGCCAGGGAAGATGTCGCCGGAGCTACCGAGGTTGCAGGAACAGCTTGCGGACATCGGAAGGCGGGAGCAAGCTGTGAATCTACCTGCCGGCTCTCGCCCCGAGGACAAAATCAAAGAGCGGATCGCCAGAGAGAAATTCAACCTTCACTTCTCCCTCGTGGCTTGGGGGGGCTTTCTGGTTTTGTCCGCAATTGCCTCGAGCTTACTCTACGAACA
>JABMQX010000732.1 GCA_013203085.1 bacterium
CGGTACGTTATTGCAGGTGTGACGCGTATCCGAGGAATTGCACGCTGTTTTCACCGGCCCTGCTTGACTGGAAGAGCTTCGCAATCTGAAGTGCGCCTTAAGCACAGGCAACGCAGCCCACAAGCGTCGGAATGCAAAGCGACAGGCAATAAATTGCTCTGAAAATGATAGTAACAATTACCCTCAACCCCCTTATTGACAAGACGCTCTTCGTTGACTGCTTGCAGAAGGGAGTCATCTCGCGGACATCGCGCAAAGAAATGGTCGCTGGCGGGAAAGGTGTCAACGTCGCCCGCGTCCTGAAGAACTTCGGCGTCCCCGTTAAGGCCTTTGTCATGCTCGGCGGGCACACGGGGAAGCTGCTCGCGGACCTCATCCGGCGCGATTCCATCCCCCTCATCCCCTTTTGGGTCAAAGCCTCCACCCGCTTTTCCGTCCGCATTCACGAGACCGCCCGCGAGCTGAATACGACTATTATCGAGGAAGGCGATTTCATCACCCGCGACGAAGTGCGCCGCCTCAAGCAAAAGGCTCTCGCCGCGATCCGAAGAGCGAAAATCGTGGTCCTCTCCGGAAGCGTCCCCGGCGCAAACCTTGCCACCTTCTATCGCGACCTCATTCGTGAGGCTCGCAAGAACAAGACCCTGACCATCCTCGACACCTACGGCGAGTCCTTCCTCCACGGAGTCGGAGCGTCCCCCTTCATGGTCAAGCCGAACCGCGCCGAATACGAGTCCTCTACGGGCAAACCCCTCCGAAGAGCTGCGGATTATCTCGCCGCCTTCCAGCATTTCCACGACAAAGGGATCGAGTTTGTCGTCATCTCTCTTGGCGAAAAAGGCCTTAGAGCATCCTTCAAAGGAGAAACGTTCGTCGTCAAGCCTCCGGTTGTTAAAGAGATCATGCCTGTGGGGTCAGGTGATTGCCTCATCGCAGGAATAGTTTACGGCCTCACCCGCAACTTCCCCGTCGAAGAATGCCTCCGCTGGGGAGTAGCCGCTGGCTGCGCAAACGCCGCCGTTTGGCCCATTGCCGACCTTTCAAGAAAGCAAGTCGAGCGCTACATCCCCCTTGTCTCAATCCGAAAGGTGTGATTCGCAAGAACCATCCCGCACACTTCAATCGGCGCCAAGATGATGAAGAAAAGCCCCTGTCGCCGTCCGCAGCCTCGTTCATTGCCTTCGTCGGATTCATCACTGGCGTCAAACAAAAAAACTCCTCCTGGCGCCGGGACCACCGGAGGAGCATATGAGAATACTTTACGGGGGGACTACTATTTTTTCTTGCCTTTCTTCGCCTTCTTTCTGGCTACGCCGCGGGCCATTTTTGCCCTTGAGATGTCGCCGTCCTTATCCACGAAGTACAGATACCCGGGCACTTTCTTCACCCCCACTTTCGCAACCTTCTCAGCCACGAGATTCACCCCCTTTCCCGGTTGGCGTTTAACATGGACAACTCCTACGAGAACGCACAACCTTAATTAGCACTCTCGTCGAGAGCTTGTCAAGCATCGAACAGTTTTTTTGCTGGGAGAGAAAACGTTCGTCAAGCTGCCCCTGGAGGCACGCTTGTCAATTTCGCGACGCCGGTTGACGCAGCGCTCAACCCTCTCCCCTTTGGCGCAGAAACCACCGAACCGCTCGCTCGATCCCTTCTCCTATCGCCACAGTGGGTTCGTATCCGAGAAGGCTTCTCGCCTTCTCGACGCTGGCAAAAGTTATCGGAACATCCCCTCTCTGAGGCGGAACGAACTTGGTCTCGGCTTTTTTCTCAAGGGATGTCTCGATGAAATGAATCATTTCGAGAAGAGGTACAGTTTCTGACCTGCCCAGATTGACTATCTCGAACTGACATTCGCAATCCATGGCGGACATGATGCCATCCACGATGTCGTCAACGTAGGTGTAATCGCGTCGGGAGGTGCCGTCGCCGAAGACGGGCACCTCTTGCCCCTCGTGGACGAGACGGATGAACTTGTGTATAGCCATCTCCGGGCGCTGGCGCGGCCCGTAAACCGTGAAGAACCGCAGGCAAATCATCGGGATGCCGTAGAGGTGATGATAGGTGTGGCACAGAACTTCCCCCGCGAGTTTCGTAGCTCCGTAGGGGGAAGCCGTCTTCCCAACCGCGGCATCTTCCGAGAAAGGGACTTTGTCGTTGAGGCCGTAAACCGATGAAGACGAGCCGAAGACAAATCTCCTCAGGCCAGCCTCGCGGCATTCTTGGAGAAGGTTCGTGGTGCCGAGGACATTGACCCGGTTGTAGAGCTGCGGATCATCAACCGACGGCCGCACTCCCGCCATAGCCGCCAGATGGACTACAATGTCAATGTCTATAGACTGGAAAATGCTTGACAAAGTAGCCGGCTCGCGTATGTCCCCCTCGATAAGGGTGAAGTCGGGATGAGAAAGGGAAGGACGCACATTGGCTCTCTTGATTGCGGGATCGTAAAAAGGAACGAAGTTGTCCAGACAAATCACCTTTTCTCCGGCTTTCAGGAGCCTCTCGACAAGGTGAGAACCGATGAATCCCGCTCCACCGGTGACGAGAACGTTTCTATCCGCCATTGGCTATGCCTCCGGTTAATCTCTGATTCTGCGGCTCAGTCGGTCAATAAGGACTTCCGCCCGAGCCGCTGAATTCTCCAGAAGGAATTTCGGGAGGGAGGAGATGGAACCCTCTCTGAGCTCGGCGTCGCTTTTCTTTATTCCCACCTTGCTCTTCCCGTGCTGGACAAGGTAGAAATCTCCCTTCTCTTCGAGGAAATCGAGGATTTCGCCTTTCGTGACGCTCTGGACTCTTTGCTTCCCGCGGAACATGGGCGCCTCTCTTGCCGTGACGTAAACATATTCTCCGGATGAGGGAGGGAGGTGCCCTGCCGAGAAGTGCCACATCCAGAGGATGCCCAGGATGATTCCGACAAAGAGCACGACGCCGATCAGCCAGCCCGCCGCGCCCGCCGCAACCGGCCCCTTGTGGACATTGTGAAAGCCGACGACATGAAGAACAGCAACGTACAACGCCGTTACTGCCATCACCACGAACAAAAGCGAGGAGGGAGCGTTGCCTTTCCCAACGAAGTGAGCGACAATCGGCACAAGGATCAGCAACAAGACAGGAGCTAAACCGAAAACTACGACTTTGTGGGAAGCGACACCATCACCCTTGCCGCCGACAATCTTAAAGCCGATGTGCGTCAAAATGGCGAGCAGGTGGGCGAGAATCGCCGCAACCACGGCTCCTGCGAGACTGGCGACAGCGACGCCCGCGCCGAGCAACAGCCAAATGACGATTTTTGCCGCCGCAGACGCGTCGCTGCTCAGGATTCCCGTTTCGAGAGCGAAATTGCGCGAGATCGCCCTTGCTGTCGAAGCGTTGAACACCGTTACACTAATGATGCAACCCGCACTCAGCAAGGACAAGAGAAGCAAAAGGAACCCGTTGGCTTCCTTCGCCTCCCCGGCAACTCGAACAGATGAGAAGAACCGACCGGGAAAAGCTACTATTCGCCCCAGGACCCTTCCGAAATCGCCTTTCTCAGGGTCCCAGAACGGTCTGGAGATCTTCTCCTCCAGTTCTTTCTCCTCTCGTATCGCGGTGGTATCTCTCTCCGCGACGAATCTCTTGACATTGGCGATGAGCTCGCTGACCTGGCGCCCCCTCTCTTTCCGTCTCCTGCACTGGAATTCCGACTGATTCTTCAAATGCCGCAAGGAGATCGCCTCATTGATGACAGAAGTCACCTCTTCAACGAGGGTGAAGCGTCCCTCTTCGAGTTCCGCCACGGCACCGAGTTCCTGCATGATGGAACCTTGCAGGGCAAGGAAGTCGCTTTCCTTGTCGGCCCCAATATCCTCGAAAGTGTCCCTGTTAAGATAGGAGCTCACCAGGCGATTCCAGAGGGATGCGAAACGCTCGATTCTGGCAACCTGTTCCTTTCGCGAGACCTTCATACTCAACCTTCCTCAATTGGCGGGGAAAAGCGTCATCACCAGTCAGTGTTTATCCTGCGGAGTTTTATTCTCGACAGCCCTTTCGTCTTGAACTTAACGGCGCCGTCGGTGTATAAGACGTTGATGCCCTTGCCTCGGTGATTTCCGGGGCTTCTGTCCCACATGAGCGGTCTGGGTGGTTCCCGTTTTTCCGGCAAGCTCAACCCCCCTTGGTAGATGTAGCTCATTCGCGGTGGAAATGTTCCGCGAGAGGCTGTCGAACCTCTCTTCTCTTTTGCTTTGGCGAGCCCGCCTTTCGCTCCCGGGCAATGGAAGAGCTTCACATCCGAGTCCTTCAAGTAGTTGCCGAAAAGAGAACTCAAGTCGTTATTATTCGCAGGACACCGTCCATCGTTTTGTTCGGCGTAAGCCTCCAGCGCCTCATAGATTTTCTCGAGGTTCCCCCGGCAGCGTCCGATATCTCCCAGGCTAAAACAAGGATATATTAACAGAAACATCGGTGTCAACACCAGAGCCATGAGGATCACGGAGCAGCCGATGAGCCATCTCTTCATGCGTGCCAATTCGCCCGAGCCGCCTGCCAGGCGTGCAGCGGCGACCGCTGCTTCGGCTTTGAGGCAGGGGCCGCAATAGTCCTTCCCCTGATATTTCGAGAGGCACTCCTCGCAAAATCCTTCTCCGCAACCGGCACATTCGTTTGCGGCTCGCCTATCTGGATGATTCTTGCAGTTCATCCCTTCCTCGGCACGCTCCGTCAAGTTGCTATAGGCATATTCTACGGTTCTTATCGGGAAACTCCACCCGAATTTCTCTCGAACTTTCGTTGATGGTTTTGAGCCGGACTCTTATAGCCTTCTCTGGAAGGACCTGCTCGGCCTTTTCGGCCCACTCGATAACCATTACGCCATCGCCAAAGGCATATTCCTCAAAGCCGATGTCGTGAAGTCTGTCCAAAGTGTGCACTCTGTACAGGTCAATATGGTAAATGGGGAACCTTCCTTTGTAGAGATTCAAAAGGACAAAGGTAGGGCTTCTGACCCCTTCCTGTCGCCCCGCTCCAAGCCCGGCGGCAAGACCTTTTGTGAGAGTGGTTTTGCCGGAGCCGAGCTCGCCGTAGAGTGCCACGACGTCTCCCACGGTAAGGCATTCTCCCAGGGCTTTTCCCAGCTCAACCGTCTCGGAGGGACTGTGGGTGACCTGCGTCCGGCAGACAGACGTGTTGTCTGAACGAGGCGTCTCCACTGGCTCATCCTTCTCCGAGGGCGGTTGCGTTGTGACGATGCTTTCTGAAATGTTCGTAACCTTGGGCTTTGAGAGGAACGGCTGTGCCATCCTTTTGTATGAGGATGGAACTCTTCCGCCCCCTTTTCACCTTGCCGATGACGGTAATCTGCGTTGAGAAATTCTTTCGGAAAAGAGCGAGACATCGGTCAACCTTCTCTTCTGGCAAGGTGAACAGAAGCTCGAAATCCTCCCCATCGTACAGAGCCAGCTCGATGGCGGGACGCCGCCTGCGCTTCGCCGAACGGATCGCTGCTTCCGAAACCGGTATATCTTTCGCGGTGATTTCGGCGGTTGTCCGGCTGGCTTGCATGAGTTTCGTCAGGTCACTCGCCAATCCGTCGCTGATGTCAATCATCGCTGTTGGGAACGAATTCTTTGTCAGGAACGTTCCTTCGGCGACGCGTGGGAGAAAAGCAAGGTGCCGCCCGAGTAGCGATCCCCCCAGCGTGCCGGTAACGCACAGCACATCGCCCGGCATCGCCCCGCTCCTGCCGACGTAACGGTTCTTCTCCACCTTCCCGACGACGGTAACGGTAATGACAAGAACGCGAGGAGACTCGACGGTATCTCCCCCCACGATTGCCACTCCGAATCGCTGAGCCAGCTCCGTCATTCCAGCGTAGATCGCATCTATCTCGGCGACCTTTGTGCTGGCAGGGCACGCGAG
>JABMQX010000078.1 GCA_013203085.1 bacterium
ATTCGGGGATGAGCACCGGGGAGGTTGACATTGTTCTGGTTTCGATTGATGTGACGGGGTTGGAGATCAGCAAGTATGCCGCGCACATCAGGGTTACTGCGCCGGGAGTGCATGGTTCACCTCAAGAGGTTGCGGTCGTTCTGGAGATTACGGAGCCGCCGCCTCTGTTATCGGTGTTGCCGACTGCTATCACGTTTGACTGTACGGAGGGGGAGAATCCCAGTCCTGAGTACGTCGTGATTCGGAATGTGGGGACGGGGGAGTTTGAGTGGGCGATTTCTGATGATGTGGACTGGCTTTCGGTTTCGCCGACATCGGGTAGCAATCCCGCCCCCGGCGGGGTTGCCATTGAGGTTCGGGTAGAAGTCACAGGACTTTCCCCGGCGACCTACACGGCAAAGATAACGGTTACGGCGACGACGGTGAACTCGCCTCAGGAGATTGATGTGACCCTGGTTGTCACGGAGAAGCCGCCGACTATCTCTGTCTCCCCAACTCCACTTCGCTTTTCTGCAGTCGAGGGAGAAGGAAATCCCCCGCCGCAACAGTTGATGGTGAAAAACTCGGGAAATGGAGAAATGGACTGGCAGGTTTCAGGGGATATGGCCTGGCTGAAGCTTTCGCCGCAGGAGGGCACGAGTGCCGGAGAGGATGATCCCATCGAAGTTTCTATTGATATTGTGGGCCTTGAAGCAGATTCTTATGCGGGGCACATTACCATAACCTCGGCGGTGGCAGCGAATTCTCCGGTTGTTGTTCCGGTACTGCTGGAGGTTTCACCTCCGCCGCCCCTGTTATCGGTCTTGCCAGAGGAACTGGTTTTCTCCTGCACCGAAGGAGAGGACGATCCACCGCCTCAGGAGATCGAGATACAGAACGTTGGGACAGGGGAGTTTGTCTGGGAGGTCTCGGATAATGCGGCGTGGTTGTCGCTTGCCCCGACTACAGGAACGAATGCTGGCGAGGTGGACAGAGTGGAGGCGAGCGTCAGCATTGAGGGACTCCAGGCGGGGACGTACACGGCGAGGATTACTGTAGGTGGTACGGCGAGTAATTCGCCACAGACCGTTTCTGTCAGATTGGATGTTGCGGAGCCGCCTCCTTCCGTTCTGGAGGTTACGCCACTGAGCCTCGATTTTTCCATTGTTGAAGGTGAGGGGAACCCGCCCCCGCAGGAAATCAAAATCTCGAACACGGGCGGGAGGGAAATGACCTGGGATGTTTCGAGCGACGACGCGTGGCTGTCCGCCGTTCCGGAATCTGGAAGCAGTGAGGGCGAGGAGGATGTGGTGGAGGTGTTTGTTGACACTACCGGGCTTCCGCCGGGCACTCACTGGGGAACCCTGACCGTGAAGGCTGCCGGGGCTGTAAACTCGCCTCAAAGCGTGCAGGTCAAGTTGGTGATTGAGGAGAATCCGCCGGTACTTGCCGTTTCGCCTCTGAGCCTCAATTTTGAGATGGACGAGGGAGGAGATGCGCCGGAGCCGCAGAGCTTTACCATACGGAACGATGGCGGTCGCGCAATGGGATGGCAGATTTCCGTTGAGGAGGATTGGATTCACGTAACACCGGAATCGGGAACGAACACTGGAAACCCGGAGGGCGTGGAGGTCTCGATTGCGGCTGAGGGAATGGCGCCGGGGGACTACACCGCGGCTTTGAAGATCGAAGCGCCCGGTGCCAGCAATTCTCCCCGGACTGTCTGGGTCTCGCTTACAATCAAAATCGTGAAGCCTGAGCTTCACGTATGGCCGGAGAACCTTGATTTCTTGACTGGGAAGGGTGGCGGCAATCCGCCGAGCAAGATATTTACAATCACCACTCGCTTTCACGAGGCGATTACCTGGCGGGCTGAGGAGAATGTAGGTTGGCTGTCGGTGAATCCGTCCACGGATACAAACCAGGGCGAAGAAGACATTGTGACGGTATCGGTTGATAAGGCGGGGCTGGATTTGGGGACGTACGAATGTGAGATAATTGTGCGTGATGTGCTCAGGCCGATGTTCACGGTATCTCTGCGAGTAGTCCTGAGCATTGAACCCATCCGAGTGCCCGAGGACTATGCGACAATCCGGGCGGCGCTTGATGCGGCTGAGGAGGGAGACGTGATTCTGGTGCGTGAGGGCACCTATCGCGGGAAGCTCCGGATGAAGCCCAATATCGAGCTTCTGGGGGAAGGGGCGGAGACGACGATCATCGATGGTGCTGGCGAAGGCACAGCCGTGGCTTTCGACGGAGTGGGATGGGCAAGGCTGGATGGATTCACGATAAAGGGCGGGACAGGGGAAGGTTTCGGAAAAGGGGATAAGATCGGTGGAGGTATTTACATTCTCCGCTCGTCGCCCCACATTTCAGGGTGCCGGGTGATGTACAATTCAGCGGTATGGGGAGGAGGGGTTTGCGTTGACGCTGATTCCGCTCCCGTGTTCGTGGACTGTGAAATTCGCGGTAACTCTGCCCTGGCTGGTGGGGGGCTGTTTTTCTATGAGGACTCTTCTGCGACGATTCTGACGACGAAGATTTCCGGGAACGCGGCGGAATGGTATGGAGGAGGATTGTACCTGGGGAGCTTCTCGTCGGCGAGCATTTATAGCTGCGAAATCAGCCGCAACGAGGCTTCCTACGATGGGGGAGCGGCGCACGGGTCATTCCAGTCCGATATTAATATTGTTAGCAGCACTATTGCTGACAATTCGTCGCCGCAAGGGGCGGCGATGTACATGGAAGAAGTTACTTCTCTAAGAGCTGAGAACACCATCATTTGGGGAAATGAGTCGCCGATGGTCTTGCTGGGACAAGGTGTTTTCAGATATTGCGACACGGAGGATAATGATCTGGCGGGGAAGAATGGGAATTTCCTTTCGGACCCGCTCTTCGCCGGGGCGGAGGAGGGAGATTATCACCTTCTCCCTTACTCGCCCTGCGTTGACAGGGGATCGAACCTGGCGGCGGGACTACCGGCAAGGGACCTGGACGGGGAGGCGAGAATCATGGAGGGGACTGTCGGGGCAGTGACGGATATTGGGGCGGATGAGGTGAATCCGGACATTCCGGTTGTGCTTGTGGAGGATGTTTCGCCGGGCGAGAATGGCCTTGTCTATATGCATTACAGGCTTTGCTGTGTGGTGAGCACTCCTTGCTCGGTTGTCGTGGAATATTCCTGTGATGGCGGGCGTGAGTGGCAAAGGGCGACGCGGTCGCCCAACGGAGAGGGAACCTTTGGGCTGTCGTCTTCACCGTCGGGGGAGGTTCATGAATTTGTATGGGACTCGGTTGCTGATGAAGGGGGTGTGCAGGCGGAGAATGTTTTATTACGGCTGACGCCGCGAGGCGCTGCATGGGGAAGAAGCCGGGTCGCGCAGCCGTTTCCTCTCGATAACACGGAGGTTGACACCGACAACGACAAGCTGCCGGATGCCTGGGAAGAAACAATCGTTGACGCGAACTCGCAGGACAGCATTCGCTCGTTGAACGATGTTTCCGGCGAGGA
>JABMQX010000733.1 GCA_013203085.1 bacterium
GATATAATAGAAATCCTCGCCCGGGCGAGGAAGGGGGACCCGAGCGGATTCAAACTGGGGACGATGCGCGTGGATGACCCCTGCCAGGTGATGGGCTTCAACAGTCTCGAGGAGCTCCGCGCAATTGAGGAATACGTTCGGCAAAAAGAGAGGCCCGCGTGAAGAGGGTCTGGGGGCTTGCGCTCAGGGCGATTTTTTGTTGTAATTTCGAGGCGAGAGTGATATACGTCTCTCCAATTTCCAAAGGGAAATCCGCCGGATCTCACGTCATAATCGGGTGTGCCGCCCGGTAGTATGGCGCGGGGGCAGTATGCACGAATTTCTGGCTCAGGCGGGACCCCGGCAGAGGATCATGGTTGATATTCCCGTATGCGGCCCCCCGTTTCCCCGCCGGTCACCCTCAGCCTCGGTCCAGAAGTCCGATTCCCCCATTGCTGAAAGGTAAGGAGTGATGAAGAGACGGCATGGAGGCCAAAACCAGCTTTCCAATGGGGCTTTTCCGGGCGGGGCGAGGCCCTGATGCGGCAAAACTGTTCGACAAGTCAGTGAAACGAATGCCCGATAGGAGAGAGACCATTCATGGACATTGTGGCAAAGTTGAAAGAACAGGCGAGGCGAGACCCGAAGACGATTGTCCTGCCGGAAGGCGAAGACCATCGAGTCGTCGAAGGGGCTTTGCTGGCGGCGAAAGAAGGGATTGCGAGACCTATTGTTCTTGGGCATGTGCCCGACACCCCCGCGGAGGATGTCCTGTGGATCAGTCTTGAGACATCCGATAGGCTGGATGAATATAGCAAGACGTTATGGCAGTTGCGGAAGCATAAGGGGCTCGATCTGGAAACCGCCAAAGAGATGGTCGTGGATCACCTCTATTTTGGCACTATGATGGTCAAGCAGGGACATGCCGACGCGCTTCTCGCGGGAGCGAGTCATGCTACGAGCGATACTCTCCGGCCAGCTCTCCAGATTATAAAAGCGGCGCCGGGCGTAGAGACCGTTTCCAGCTTTTTTTTGATGGTCGTGCCGGACTTCCGGTACGGCGGCGAGGGAGTCTTTCTCTTTGCGGATTCCGGGATGAATCCCGATCCGACGAGTGAACAACTGGCGGACATCGCGATTACCTCAGCGGATACGGCCAAGTTGATTCTTGGCGACCCCCAGCCGAGAGTGGCAATGTTGTCCTTTTCAACGAAGGGAAGCGCCAAACACCCTCTGGTTGACAAAGTCGTCGAGGCGACGCGAATCGCCAAAAAGAGGCGGCCGGACCTGTTAATTGATGGTGAGCTGCAAGGGGACGCCGCACTGGTGCCTGAAGTGGCGGCGAGCAAATGCCCCGGAAGCCCCGTGAAGGGAAAGGCCAACGTTTTGATATTCCCCGACCTCGACGCGGGTAATATTGCCTACAAGCTGGTACAGAGAATGGCGAACGCCCGGGCCATCGGACCGATTCTTCAAGGCTTGGACAAACCGGTCAACGACCTTTCTCGCGGCTGCAGTGTTGAAGACATTGTAGCCGCAATCGCTATAACGGTTGTGCAGGCCCAGGTTCGGGCATGAGACTGTTGTGGAAACGATACAGGGAGCACTATGAAAATCCTATCCTTGAATTCGGGGAGTTCCTCGGTCAAATACATGGTCTTCAACTGGGACAGCAAGAAGGTTCTCGCAAGAGGGATGGTCGAAAGAGTCAAGGTCGGGGGATCGTTCTGCGTTCACGAAGTGCCGGGGAGGCCCAAGGTGAAGGTGGAAAAAGAGTGCCCTGACCATGAGGACGCCATCGGTCTGATCCAGGAGATGTTGACCCATCCTGAGCAAGGCGTGCTGAAGAGCCTGTCGGAGATTACGGCAGTCGGGCACCGCGTGGTTCACGGGGGCGAGAGATTTGCCCGCTCCGTCGTCGTGGACGAGGAGGCTTTGCGCACGTTCAAAGAGCTTTCTGACCTGGCGCCCTTGCACAATCCCCCGAACGTTCAGGGAATAGAAGCGGCGAAAAGACTAATGCCAGGGATTCTGCATGTGGCTGTGTTGGACACCGCGTGGCACCAAACGATGCTACCGCCGCAGTTTTTTTACGCCGTTCCCTACGAATGGTACACGAAATATGGCATTCGCCGATACGGGTTCCACGGCACATCACTTCTCTACGTTGCCAAAAGAGCCGCAGTCCTCCTCGGCAAAGCGCCTCGCGAATGCAATCTCGTGTCGCTCCACGTGGGAAATGGGGTCAGCGCCAACGCTGTGAAAAACGGGAAATCCTTCGATACCAGCATGGGGCTGACACCCATGGAAGGACTGATCATGGGCACC
>JABMQX010000734.1 GCA_013203085.1 bacterium
AAGAAGCAAAGGGATCCGGTTGTTATTGGGCAGGCGGGAAAGTCGTACAGCCCACTTGCCACCGAAACGAAGAGCAGTACCCACAGGGAGCGGGACACATTCTGTAGCATCAATAGCAAGAACCAATTGATGTTTCTACGGACGAACTCAGACGGCGCGCTGGCACGCGAACGAGTATTTCCGTGTTCCAGCAGGCTCGCCAACGCTGGCTGGATGAGACCATTTTGCACCCGCGCAATCACTTCCAACTTGCCAACAGTGCATCCAAATACCGCGCGACGGGTCCCCGCTGGAGATGTTCATGAGCGAACTGATTTCTGTAGCTTCGCAGGCACCCGTAACAACTTGTTCTCTCATCACAGCCACAATTTCCGCTTACTCTTTTGTGCGCAGCTTTCAAGCAAGCTTTGAGCACTTCCTTTTCCTCAAGCCGGGCAACAAGGCCAGCCCCGCCCGGCACATTGTCGTAGAGGATGATCGGCGGTATTCGGTACTGCTCAACATGGCCCACCGTTGCGCTAAGGTCACTGGAAGGAACCTCTAAGACATCTGCAGCCCCCTCGACCAAGGCATAGGCAAGCGAGTGTGCGAACCAAACTGGCCCCATATCCCCCTTAGGTTCTGGATGAAATTGGACTTGGAGCACGTCCGTCACAAACTCGTGTCCGAGTGAGACCTGCTCAAGCGTCTCTCGGCAATCCTGGCCTTGCGGCGTTTTGTGCTTTTGCCGTCTCCTGAATCCTGCCCCGCATGCCCCGCAGACGTAGAATCCCTCTCCACGTCGGCCTTCACAAAGCACAACCATATAGCCCGGCGAGACTGTTGTCAGGGTCAGGACGCCAAAGTCAATCTTCTCACCCGCCTTGTCCTTGAATTCTGCAAAGTACGGACGCGTGGTAAAAACCCTGACCGGCCTACGTTTGGGTTCGCGCGGCTTCTGCAAGCTCGTCACAAAGCCGAACTTCGGATCGATATATTTGGCGGTCGCCATTCGAGCACAGCATTTTTCAAACGAAGGGGCTCGCCTTTCTCCAGACCAGCGCTTCCGGACAAAGACGTTGTGCTTCGCACACTTAGCATACCACCACTTGTCCCATTCCTTCTCGGCAACCCGCTTTAGGCCGTAAGAGGTCCATTCCTTTTTATTGACGACCAGCTTGCTCGTCGGCGCAAACTCAGAGATTGCAATGCTCAGGTCTCTTTGGAGCAAGACGTCCAATGCCTCTCGATTCTGTCGTGTCCTCTGGGTATCGAGTTCCACAACATCTACAGGAAAGCCATACTTGGGAATAACGGCCTTGCGAGATAGAAATGGAAGCACACGCTCCTCAGCAATATCTCTGAGTCTTCCCAACGCCCAGCTGGCCTTCTTGAAATCGTCCCTTTCCTTGGCGGCATCTTTAACGCGAAGGGCATTTTGATGGTCGCTCGACACAGTGGCCTCTGCGTCCGAGAACCGACTTTCATCCCCAGCGATGTTTGCGATCCAGCTTCCATCCTCCAAGCCAACCTGGGCGTGCATCTCGGCCGGGACAATTGCGCGTAAGGACTCTTCAATCCCAGCCTGGTGCTCATGAAGGAAGTTCTTCAGGTCAGCAACACAGGACGGCAAGGTGAGGTCATTGAAGAAAGTCTCAACGGTGCTGAATCTCTCATAGGATGTGCGGAAAAAGGCGGATAAGGCTGCGGCGGCTATGTGTCGAGTGATAATCTTATCGTTTCTCACGCTTAAGACAGGAGGTCGAATCTTGCCTCTCAGCATTTGTTCGGGCTCTGCAAAGTGGTAGAGATCATGCGGTCCGCGACGACAATAGGTGATCGCAAAACCGTGGTACGTGGCTCGGCGCCCGGCCCGACCGACACGTTGAGCGTAATTGAATGCCTCAGGGGGAACGTTGCGGAGAAATATAATATCAAGATCACCCAGGTCTACGCCCAACTCGAATGTCGTTGAGCAACTGAGGACATGTATTTTCCCCTGCCTGAACTCCCTTTGAAACTCGCGTGCCTTTTCCTTGTCAAGTTGGGCTGTGTGCTCTTCCACCCGCAGAGACCCGGGCAAGTCCTCCCCATAAAGCTGGCGGTAGTGGTTCGGCTCCAACTCCATCGCACGTACCTCCTTGAGAGTGCCGGGGCAACGATACCTTGGACAAACCGCACGAACCGAGACCCCTTGCAGACGGCCGCAGGTATCACATTGGAAAAGCCTGTCGTCATTCGTAATGAGATGGAGTCTCCACCAGTCAGGATTCAGCCGGCGCGCGTCGTTAACAGAAATGAGTAGACGATCACTGGATGTTCCAGCATTTTTATCAGATTTTCTGATGATCTCCCATAACTCTCTTAACGCAGACACTGCCTGCTTAATGGCTTCTTGCTCTGAATGACCACGTCTCATGAGCAGCTTAGCTAGAAACCGGGCTCGTTTGGCTGCCTTGCCATCCCAACTGCGCAAGTCTTTCGTCCGATCTGGCCGACCGATGCGGACACGCATTTGCCGTGCTTGGAGGTTAAGGTCTCTCCAATTGAGCGAGATGCCTTCCTCGGTTTGAGCTTCGACTGCTCTATCGGCTCTCATGGAATCCAGGAGAACGAATGCCAACTCCCACGCCTCCTGTTCCGTTAATGACCATAGTCGTGCTGTAAATACCTGCGGGACCATGAACCAATCGGGCCATTTTATAGACCAACGAACCAGCCCAACACCCTCAAGGGAGATTCTCGGCTCATCGGTAAGAAACTCACGATAGAGAGCAAGCCATGCCTCCCGAAGTAACTGCAGGTCCCCTATAGCAGGTGGGAACACATTCTTTTCTCGGCAAAGGTCTCGAAGAACCGGCGAGAGGTCCCGCAGAGATAAACCTTCTGAGGTAAACGGATTCAACCGCTGCGCAACTTTCAAAAGCAAGTTGCGGCTGAGGATGTCCTTGTAAGAGTTCTCCAGGTACCAGGCAAAGAACGCGGCTTTCTGACGTCCGTCCGCAAAAGCGAGGACTTTCTTCCGCTTCTCCGGGAGCTTCTGGTAAAGAGTCGTAGCGACTACAGCGTGCGGACCATCTGTGCCATGAATGACCTCTCGCACAGGGTCGCGGCCAGCAGCGTTGTAGCCGCAGACACCGCATCTGGCCATTTGGTCTGCCCGGTCTTCGTGCTTAGGGGATTCCTCCCTGACAACCTGG
Organism: bacterium; assembly: GCA_013203085.1. Classification (GTDB taxonomy): domain Bacteria; phylum Auribacterota; class JABMQX01; order JABMQX01; family JABMQX01; genus JABMQX01. The sequence continues at coordinate 3,180 of JABMQX010000734.1, forward strand.
ATCAGGTTTTTGTGTCCACATTTCGGCTTGCCTTACTCGATTTCGCCGCACTGCACGCACAAGTTGAATATCCGCCTGGCGGCGGCCTCACTGTTCTCAGCTTCCTCGCTCAGGTCCTCGTCCCCGTCAATGGGCCGAAAGAACGTGGCCCCAAAATCGACATGACTTGGATCTCGAATCGCCTCCGTCAATTTGCCACTCCTCAGGTCCTTGCGGCCCACGAAATAATGCTGACCACATTCGCGACATAACGCGACTTCAAAGGCCGTATACTGCTCATTCCGCGCCTTGCGGTCGAGGAACACCTTCTTGCGAGGCCAATAAGAGACAAACGCACCTTCGAGTGATCTGAGGAAAAGATGGTAACGCGCAGACAAAAGCGGCGCATCGGATGCGGGATCCTTCGACTGGAGTAAAAGCTCAACTAACTGGGACAGAGCGGAGACTCGTTTTTCTTCTGAGAGCTGCTCAAATACCTGATCGGCAATTTCTCGGACTTTGGCAGGCTTACCCGTGATGAGACGGCGTAGGATCGTCGCTCGCGTGTCGTGTTGAAGGAGCCTACCCACGGTTTTGGACAGATCTTCGCCACCCTGAAGTGGCACGCCAAGTTTAGCTGCAAGTTCAGTGAGAGGACTTTCGGATTGTCCGCCCTTCGCACGAATCACCTCCTCAAGAACCCGATAGTCATCCGGAGAAAGGGTTTTCGGGCCTGGCTCAGGGATTTCTTCAGTGCGTCCCAAGATTACATTTTGCTCAGAGAACTCTTCACCGAACAAGTCAGAAGCGAACTTGGCCACAGCGGCTGTGTCTTGTTCACTGCCGACCAACGTGGCACTCGTGGCAACGCATCGGAAAGGTTCCGAGCGATCGCCTTCTCTCAGCCTTCGTTTGAGACGCCGCAAAAGCATCGCCATCTCAATGCCACGCGAGCCCCGATACTGATGGGCCTCATCAAGCACGAGGAAGGTCCACCACCGAGCGCGCCCGTTGTCAAAGAGCGGGCTATCGTACGGTCGGAGCAATAGATATTCAAGCATCGAGTAGTTAGTAAGAAGGATATGGGGCGGTGTGCTTCGCATTTCTGAGCGCAATACGAGTTCGCCCGGCCACCGTTTCGCTATGTGGTCGCGTGCGTGGCGATGGGAGTCATTCTCATTCTCGGGGGTTTCTCCAATGTACTGTCCGAAAGTAAACCGGAAGGTTGAGCCACCTTCCTTGAGCTGCTTACAGGTTTTGCCAAGACGCTCACGCTGGTCATTCGCCAGAGCGTTCATCGGGTAGAGAATTAATGCCCGCACACCTGGGGACAGCTTGCCCGCTCGAAATTCCCGATAAAGGCTTAGAAGGATTGGGTAAAGAAAAGCCTCGGTTTTGCCACTGCCTGTTCCTGTAGCGACGATGACGTTCTTTCCTGCAAATACTCCTTCTATTGCTTCCTCCTGATGCTGGTAAAGAGGTCTGTCCGGCTTCACTGCTTTCAGAAACCCTTCATCCGGTGGAAATCCATGGAGGCTTGGGAACAGAGTGCGCGGCGTTTGTCCCGGCTTGAACACGGGAGTGCCCTCAAGGTACGGGCCTTTGCTCAGATGTCCTGAGTTCAAGGCTTCGTCGAAAGACACCCGGAGCACCGGGTCCTTGAAATAAAAGGTGGTCTTCAGGTAACGGCGGTACCGCTCTTCTATTTGGCTAGCAAGTTCCATGACGTTCATACAAAGGCTACACCTCCCCTTTGCCCAAAAAGTCCGCTTTGTGTTTTTCCAATAAGTGGTGTGTCACAAGGGCCCTGGTTGGGTTCTCCAGGAGCTCGGAGCACAACCGGCATCTTCGAATATCCGGTAAGTCGCGAATGATGTTCTCTCGGATTTCGTCCAGGTCAGTAATGATTCTGAACTTGAGCGTTACTGGCTTACGTTCGCGACGTGCGCTTGAACATGCGCTCTGGATGTGGACACAGATAGCGCTCGTTAGGGATGATGCCACTTCATCTGACCGAACGTAGACGTTGCAGTAACCGCACTTATATATCTGTCGAGGGAGCGTCGGAAGACGGGCTCGCATCTCCTCGTAAGTCAAGCGCACAAACAGCTCATCAAAGTGTCGTTCCCACAGGTGAGAAAACAGGTCTTCCTCGCTGGAGGTTTGTAACCCACAAAACTTGCATGGGAGTTTGAGCTGCCATAGAACTCCATCTTGAGTTGTCTCGCCTGTATGAATCCAGAGGACTAGTGGTCCACGATTGCCGGTTCTGGCTTCCTCGAGGTCGCCAAACTCGCGAAGGGGAATAAGGACTGTGTTCTCCGAGAGCTTCACGGGGTAAGGACGGGCTTGCGACTTTTCGAAGCCGACAGACACTTTGTCCACCCAACGCCTTCTCGGGAGGCGCAACCATATCGCCTTTGTTGATGTAGCATCGAAAACGCCCGGAAGAAGAGAGAGGGGTCTGTCTCTCCATTGGGATGGCCTATGACCTTCTTCCCCTATCGCCCACCAAACCCTGTCCACCGTGATGGACAGTTTAAGCTGAGCTCCATCGTCAGGAACGAGAAGCCAGGAGGTCTCGTCGCAGGCGGGGTCGGGGGGAATGGTCGCCACAGTTCGATCACTCTCCGGCTCAATGTTTATGACCTTTGCAAGGCTTTCCTTGCTCAGGCGCACCTTACAATTGGGCTGGTGCAAGAATTCAATGCACACGGCCTTGTGCCCACCTTCGGGCGGTAGCGGAGGCGGTTGGTGAATCCTAATATCTCTCAAGCAGGCTACGAACCGAAAGTCCAAACTCTCCAACAGATCTCCGGTCGTATTGTAAAACCTGAGAAAGTACCATCCGCCTTTTCTGGCTGCGACCTTAGGCGGCAGATCCTGGTCTATTCGCTCAGTGTCAAGGCTGAACCATGTCCGCCACCGTTTTCTTCCCCGGCCTTCCTGGCCCACGACGATTGTTCCCACGCCTTTCCATCCTCGGTCGCCCACAGAGCGAATTTTGGGAGGTCCTTCGCCGAAAAGAGGCCCGACATGTTCAGAGGCATCAGGCAATCGGGCCCCAACAAGTTCAAATCGCGATGTGGTTGACTTAATCCTGAATGGCTCGCCCGAGAGTCTGTTGAAGCCAATCCTTCGATCACCAAGTTTCTCAAGATAGAAGAAATGAGCGGAGTACTCCGGGAGCGAGACAGGCTCCGGCGCCGCCGGCGGAGGACCGGACGAATCCTCATCACGCTCCCAGTTGCACGGGACTATCACAAGGTAAGACCCAGACGAAGGGGATTTGACGCGGCGCCCCCGGTCCTCGCTTTGCCCGCTCAGTTTGAACAAGAGATACTTTTCTTCATCCAGCGCTACCTTGACCTCCTTGGGGACCCCATCTGCCTTCCACCGGACAACCACGTCGCCACCTGAGCAATTAAGACACCAGCAGCTTTCCCTGAATTCATCTTGTGCCAGGGGCGACCCGTCTTGAAGCACTTTCAGTCCGGCCTTCTCAAGAAGCTCCTCCGGCACCTCTACTCCCAGCATCCACTGTCGTTCTCTCTTCCAGCAAATAATCTCGGGCCTCGGGCACCAAAGCGTTCCCTCGTCGAACTCATGTTTCTTCGGTTCTTCCTCACGGCCACGCGGTCGCCCTCCTCTCTTCTCCGGAGCTATGCGAGTTGTGCGAGCTATCTTCGGGGTCTCTTCTGGGATCGCAGATACACATTCAAAGATGGTCTCCGGAGGAACAGGTTCGACAGTGATACTCTCGCCGCTTGACTCATCATCTGCTATCGCTATGGCTCCTTCCGCAAAGTGGGAAGGACCTTCCTTATCGTTGATCACCTCGCAGGTTTTAGGTTCCTCCTCGACCTCCTGAGCAGGGCTGGAAACATGCTCCCGCGTTAGCTCTGCTTGTTCAATTGAGAGGCGATCTATCTGTCCAACACGCAACGGCTCTCTCTGAGGTTCCTGGCGTTCCCCTTCGAATTCCTCCTTCTTCTCCTGAAGTGGCCAACATCTCTCCGAAGTCTGATCTTGTGCCTCTTCTACGGCTTGTGACGGCAGGTCGAGAGAGGAACTCGCCAGCCGCTGAAACTTTGGTTCGGCCTCTTCCTGCGAGACTGCCTTTCTCTTCCGCTCCCGCCGGCAGACACGGAGAACGATAAGAAGGATCACCATAAGAGCGAGGAGGGCAGAGAGCTCAATTATTATTTCAGGGGTATCCATGATTTTCCCCGAAGAACGGTGATAGCGTTTGACCAGCGGTCCCCCGTCATATTTTAGACAACCATCAGGCCTCTTGCTCTCTGTAGCGTCCGATCACTCCAGCGAAACCGCTCGTCAGATTGCGCCGAAAGGCCTTACTGACTTTGGTGTCTCCGAATGCCCGGAATAAGCCCCTGCAGAAATGGGTGTTCACGGTGTACCTAAGACGCTGAAGGTCAATATAATCGCTGATCGAGCCCTCGTCTTACCGTGAAACTATAGGCTCAGAAATATTGATCTATGCACACTCCCAAACCGTGGACTTCAGAAGGATACCGTCTACACGATGCCTTCTTCATAAACCAGTTTACTTCATCCAGGTCACGGGTCAAGCGAAAAACCGTATCTGCCGCCGAGCTTGCAGGCGGGGAACGAAATCAGGAGGCGACGGTGCCGATGCAGCGAGAGTCAACAACCCGGACAAATCCCAACACGACATCCACCTACAAGTTCTATAGAATCGAAATGGACTGGCTGGCAACTCACAGTGGTGCGGTACACCGGTTCGGAAACCAGGCGCAGACGCATGAAGTGTATCTGGCTGTTTCGGGTGTGTAAGCTGTTACCAGAAGACAATCACCTCAGTTCGATGTCGTGGTTCTGAAGGAAGTACTCTTACGCGAAAAGAGGTGCCCTGTAACGGGCACAATCCGTTTCCGCGATTCTGCGCAGATCCTATGTTCATAACCGTTTACTGGATATCTGGTCATAAACATAGGAAAGGCGTTTTCGCCATGTAGCTCGACATAACCCCATAACCCCGCTCGGTCGACCGCGCCCTCTATCCTCCGCTTGGCACTTTTAGAACTTAGGCGCCGCTTAAACGCCTTTATGCGCTTTTTGAGAGAGTACAAAGCTTATCTCCCAAAAGTCGGGCAGAAAATCGTGCGGCACCGAAGTCGGGACCTGAGGTAAAGGGCAAAAATGCTGGACGGGGAGCCTCAGTGAGATTAGTCTATGTGTTGATCAATACCTTCAAATGAACCGCAAAATGGAGCGAGCCAATGTCGGCAACAAGAAAGAGCATTGCTGAGCTGGAACGGATTCTCGCCGATCAGAAGAAGCGGCTGAGAGAGCTCCAGGCAAGAGTTC
>JABMQX010000735.1 GCA_013203085.1 bacterium
CGGGAAGTAAATCACCGCCAGGTCACCCTTTTTCGAGCGAGAAGCGGAGATGCGGCGCGCTGCGTCGTCGCCGCTGGGCGAGGACAACGCCGGTTCTCCGTTGGGGGAGGTTGAGGTTGTCCGCAGACGTGTTTCGTAAGCGTCGGCTTTTTGTCCCAGAGTGAAATTGCGATTCCCTGTGTCTTTCGAGACGGTGACAATTCGTGCTGGACCTGTCTGAGTGTTGTTTGCGGGTTTGATCCACGCTTCAATGGTGATGCCATTTGACTGCTTGATCGAGTCAATAATCTTGGTGGCGGGAGTCGGTGAAGCGATCAGTACTGGCGACCGAATCGCCAGACCACCCTTCGGAAGCCATTTCACGGCGGTAGTGTTTTCGATCTTCAAGTTCAGCGGTTGGCCTTCATTGGAAACGTCCCTAACGGTATCGCCGCTGCCCTCGCGGAAGTTGTAGAGGACCTGTGTGCCAGAAGGTTCTTTGTCCGCGCCAGCCTGGAAATTCCGTTTGACCTGTTGTTCGCTCAGTGCCCGACTGTAAATGGCGACGAGGTGCAATTCGCCGAGCCAGTGTCTGTCCCTCGTCAACTCATTGGACAAAGCCAACCGATAATCGCCGTCCCAGTTGGAGAGATTCCCTGGAACCTCAGCGGTCGCCTCCTGGACTCCGTCGAGGAAAATGGTAGCGCGACCACTCGTGTCGCGGGTGTAAACCACGTGCGTTAGCTCCGCTTTCACGGAGCCTATCGGAGGTATTTGGAAGAAGTCATTGTCCGGATGCAATTCCCACCAGAGGATGGAGGTGAAGAAGTCTACGATATGCGCGTAGCCGCTTAGCATCACCATGGTGTCATCGCCTCTCCCGTTCAGCCAGCCGCCCCCAGAGTCGGGGTCCCAGCCCGTGCCCCTGTCCGCACGTTCGCCGGTCGTTTGGTAACATCCGGCCATGTAGATCCCCCACGCCAGCCGACGCCGGTTATCCGCACAACGAGCCGGGGCCTTGCGGTTGCCACCCCAGCCGATGGGGTAGTGATCTTCATAACCGTACTCTTCGTTAACCTGCGGCATGGGACGGCCGGTCCCGGCCTGTTCTTGGCGATTCTTCAGCATGAAAGCATAGCCGCCGTGCTCGTCCCATCTTTGATACATGGCGAAGTCCGCCCAGGGCGAAGTCCGAAACCTGAAGTCACCGTGACCGTGAGTCGACGTCAGATGGTCGTAAGGGTCGCATTGTTTGATGAACGATCCCATTTTTTCGGCCCACGGATCGTTGCGGAACAGGCGATATTCGTTGGTTACATCCCACATGACGTTGGAAAAGGCGGCAAAACGGGCTACGGCATATCTGTAGTATCGCTGCTCGTCTTGCCCGCCCATGCGCTCTTTTCCGAACGGATCAACCCCGGGCCGCCTGCCGTCCACGTAGAAAATCACTGAGATGATCATGTCCTTATCGCGGGCGTAGCGGAGCATGCGTTCGATTTTCTGCCAGTAGGGAATGTTGAAGCAGGAAACATCGAAGCCGGGGCTTTCGACGCTGTGCGGACGCTTGGCTACCCAGGGGTTCAGCAAGAAAGTGAATTTGTCGGTTGGGAACACGTTTTCGTACCAGGCTCGACCGTTCTTCACTCGCCCGTTGATGGCTACTCGCAGCCGGTTGACTTTCAGCCTGCGCAGGCGGTCAATGTTCTTGCGAATCTGCTCATCGTCCCAGCCCATGAGCCAGTAGGTCGTCGTTGCGTTCCAGAAGTAGTGCTCGCCGGTCCCCTCCCAGAGGAAATGCCATGGATGCTCTTTGTCCACGCGAACGAGGCCGCGGCGCTTGGCGTCTCTGGCGGTGAATGAGCCGCTGTGCTGTGCTTCATACTTCCCTTGTTTGTATTTCACAGAGTAAGAATGCTTGCCCGGCTCTCTTGGCATGAATCGCATGCGAAAGATGCTTCCATCGGCGGAATCACAGAAACCGTCAACTCGGACCGCTTGGCTGCCCTCGCAAGCGAATTCGCCTTCCACGACAACGTCTGTAAAAGGATTGGCAGCGTCAGGGTTGTCTACATTGAGCCTGACCTCGACGAAGTCATAGGCATCCACTGTTTCCGCCGACTGGGTGAATTTCACTGCCGAAGGCGCGGCGAGGAGAGATGCTGGCTGGGTAGCGACAGCGAGCAATAGGGCCGCCGATAGAACACCGCTCTTGCGGCTCGAAATGGATCGCGGGAGTGTTTGCACGGTTCTACCTCCGTTCCTTTCTCGGAGTTGATTCTTGGGCTGCGCGATCACTTCTTCGCGTCATGAAACAGCAGCACCCAGTCTTCTCTGTTTGGAGTACGAAATCTTTTTGCCTTGTCGCTCTTGGCAGGTGATCTTTTCCCGTTGCGGGGATTGAACCACTCGCCTCTCAGTCGCTTCTTCAGGACGCCTTGCCTCACTTTCGCTTCACCGCCGACCGGGAAGTAGATCACGGCTAAGTCGCCTCTCTCCGAGCGGGATGCCGAAATGTGCCGAGCTGGATCATCGTCAGGAGGAGTTTCAATGAATGTATTGTCCGGGCGGAGCTCCCACCAGCGGATGGACGTGAACAGCTCAGCCATGTGTTTCATCTGGTAGCTGCCCGGAAACTCCATCGCTTTGAACCAGGGTTGGGCAACGCCCGTGCCTCGGTGCTCTTGCGGCTCCTTGGGGGAGGTCTCCCAGCTCCAAACTCCGTGGGCGCCATAGCTCGACCCCGCCGTCGGAGCGTTTAGCAAGCTCCAGTAAACCGCACGCCGAACGCTGTAATCCGTATGTCGTTTCCTCGACTGATATGCGATGTGGTTTTCATAGGGCGGCTCGAGATTGATCACCGGACGAGCTGGCTTCTGACGCCATTTCTGGGAGGGCGGCCCGGAGTGAATCCATCGCAGAGTGTTGGCGTCGTCCCCGTGCCCGCTCTGATAACCAAAAATGCTCACCCATTTCTCCTTAATGAACGCGTCCCATGGCCATTGCATTCCCTGCGGATGCGGCATGGCGGGGGCATGCCCTGGTGTGTTAAAGACGGCGCGGCCGATTCGCTTCCATCGTTCCGCGTTTTCGCCGAAATAGTTGCCGTCACCGGGCAGAAACCAGGCGACATGATTCGCCTGGTAGCGTGCTACCATGTACCGAGCCAGCCGAATCGCTTGATCTTCAGGGAGCTTGCCCGGAACATGTTTTTCCCTACCGAGTGTCCATAGCAATACCGGCACGGCAATCAAACCCTTCTCGTTCACCGCATCAACACGCTCATCCATCCGTCGGTAAAATGCCGGGTTGATCTGGATTTTCTCGAAGCCGGTGTAGGCTACCTGCCCTTCTGCATTCGTGTATGCTGTCCGCCATTGAGTCGTGACAAACTGAATGCCGGTGAACTTTTTGGCAACGCGGTTACCAAGATACATATCCCAATCCTCCTTGCCGGACAGAAGTGCTCCATTCCAGGCGGTGTCCACCAGCCAGAAGAACGGTGTGCCATCGGCGTGTTCGAGATAATGTCCGTTCGCCGAAACGCGTATAGGGCCATGCCTGAGAAACCGTGTTGCGGCTTTACCACGACGGCACTGGAAGCTTCCCGTCTGTCCATCCAGTCCTGCTACGGTCGGGCTTGACTGCGTGCGGTAATGCCATTCTCCCTCCTCGGTCGGCATAAAACGAAGACGCCAGATTCTTCCTCCATCCCAGAAACCGCAGATGACGCGTTTCTTTCCCCGCCGCGGCGGGGTTAGCTCTGCCGTCAGCTCGGTCTCAGGGCCGGCTTGATTTTTCGCGGTGAAGGCGCCTTCCCAACGTGCCCACAGCGCGATGGGCCGGCGTTTCTGAGGCGACGCCGCTTCCACACACTGCGTAACGCAGGAAAAGACACTTATGCAAACAGTGAGAAAGGCGAATAGAGAAATGCTTGGTTCAGGAGATACTCTCATGGCTTCCTCCGATAGTTTTGTTTCTTGACGGAAGCTATAACAGGAAAATTCTTTTCCGCATCGTCCGTCGCCAATATCCAATCCTTGTTTTTTCACATGTGGGCACAACGAATTTCCGTGTTCCCGGACTGCCAAAATTTCCGGCAAGTTCACCCTCCCGCTGCAAGAGCTTGTCAAACGGCAAGGGCACAAATGGTTATCCACCGTTCTTTTTGAAGTGAAATAGGACGGCGCGGCTATCGGGAGCATCGAACACAAAGCGGCCGGTGGCTTCCGTGCTAAGTGTAATTGCCTTTCGGGCGATGACATCGTACCGCATCACTTTCCACTTACCCGGCGGCAATTCAGCGACGATCCGCCGGCGTGACTTATTTGTGCCCAAGAGGTACTCGTGGTCGGCCCAAGACATCCCACGAAAGTCAGAATCAACGTTCGAGAAGATGCTGCGGTCCGGGGCCATCCTCCAGAACGTGATGTGGGCGTCAATTGTCTCTCGAAGCCATTTGAGGTTGTCGGCGGCTGTGTGCTCCGACGGATCGAAGTTACCCCTGAAGTACTGGCCCGTCTTGCTGCCCGGTTTTTCCCCGGTCGTGCCGTAACCGCCGCCCAGAAAGGCGCCCAGGTGCGATTCGATCGTGTCACCCTCAGTATGCTTATCGCCTCGCCCCTCGTAGCTCAATTCGTCGTTGATCGTCGGTTTATGCCTCGGGCCCTTGCCATTCGGATTCTCCCACGTGAATTGGATCACGTCCGCTGCGCGGGGAAGCTCCCGGATTTTCTTTTGGATGATCTGGTGATCGTTCCACGGCGGTAGCTCGTCGAACTTCTGAGACCAGAGAATGGAAGGCGTGACGTGAACACTGAGCGGAGTCGCATAAGGCAGGAATTCCCGGATGATCTTCCCGAACCGTGCAATTTCTTTTTCGGAAAAGCTCGGCTTGCGGATGTTGTATTCGTTGCACAGGCAGATCCAGACGTTGGGATAACTGCCATACCGGGCTGCAACATACTTCAAAAATGGGGTGGGATCGCCGTTGTTGTGGCGGGCGCGAAGAGCCGAGCGTGACGTCTCCTTATCCGGCCCGGCCAAAATCAAATCCGCGATGAGGTCATGGCTCCACGCTGTCTGCACAGCAAGGTCCACCCGCTCGTGAAACCATTTAGGGTTCGGGCGGTGCGAAAAATCACCCCAATCCGTTGGATGGCCGGCATCGTCCAGAAACGGCTTTTCGCGCGGGTGCGGATAATGGTCCCCGTAAAGGCTGAATCGGAGTTTCTTGAAATACTTCGTGTTGCCCGTCACGTCGGCGGCAATGTTGTTCCCACTCGGTCGGTTTCCTTTCTGGTATCCGGAGAGGAAACTGTAATGCGTATTCCCGAAGATGTATTGATGGGACCCATCAGAGCGCATGTACCAGCGCTGCCCGGGGCTGTTCGGGTCCACAACCCAAAAACCGTGGTGGTCCGACGGTGTGGCGGTGACATAGTCGCCTTCACTTTGCCCTGCCAGTTGCGGAGCGTTGGAATACGCCTCCACAAGGCGCCACTGTCCAGCTTCTGTGGGGCAAAAGCGCACCTTGAATGCATTGCCGGAGCTGCCGCCCCGGCCGTCTCCATCCCAGAAACCGTGGACCTTGCATTTAGCTGAGCCACCTTTGTGCTGAAAGCGTACCCAGAAGTCAATGTCGCGGGCTGGGGCGTCGGTCGGGCCTTGCCTCGGCCCCCGGAACGAGAGTTCCACTACCGAGTAGACACCGCCACGGCCAATCTCTTCAGCACCGGAGGACGCAGCCGTCCAGGCGCTGAACCCGATGAAAAAGGCCAAGAGAGTTTTCGCTTTTCGCTGAACCATGGTCGGACCTCCGCTTAGGAATGTAACCTTCATGAATACCCAATTGATAGCCTGACATGGCTTGAATTGATGTAACTATTCAGGTAGCATAGCCGTTGACAATGGGGATTTCAAGGCAGGGAGAAAAAAAAGTGTAGCAGCCGTCATTCTTTTCTGAACTCAATTTCTCTTTTGTGTCATTGTGTCCAGCATGGAAACGTTGCTGACAGTCATGCAAAGACACAAAAGAGACGAAGTTGTCCAACTGGTCCAGCGGTTGATGGGTCAACATCCCACCTGGAATCGCACCCGCCTGTCGCAAGA
>JABMQX010000736.1 GCA_013203085.1 bacterium
CAACCTCGACATTTATCTGAAGTACGAAGGGGCCCACCCCACAGGCTCTTTCAAGGACCGAGGCATGACCGTCGCCGTCACTAAGGCTGTCGAGGAGGGCTGCAAAGCCACAATATGTGCCTCCACCGGCAACACGTCAGCCTCGGCTGCCGCCTATTCCGCGAGAGCGGGCATAAAGAGCATCGTCATCATCCCGAAAGGTCGCATCGCCCTCGGAAAACGTGCCCAGGCGATGATCTACGGCGCCATCGTCATCGAAATTGAGGGGAATTTTGACGACGCCCTGAAGATCGTCCGCGTCATCGGGGAAGAATATCCCGTGACCATCGTGAATTCGATAAATCCCTATCGCATTCAGGGGCAAAAAACCGCCGCATTCGAAATATGCGACTACCTCGGTGGCAAAGCCCCCGATTACCATGCCCTCCCCGTCGGCAATGCAGGCAACATCACCGCCTACTGGATGGGCTATCCCGAGTACAAAGCCGCCGGGAAGATTTCGTCCCTGCCTAAAATGCTCGGATTCCAAGCAGAAGGCGCTGCTCCCATCGTCAAGGGACATATCATTGAAAATCCGGAAACCGCCGCCACAGCCATTCGCATCGGCAATCCCGCCAGTTGGAAACAAGCCGTCAACGCCGCAAAAGAGTCCGGCGGCCTCATCACCTCGGTTACGGACGAGGAGATTCTTTCCGCCCAGGCGATGATTGCCAACCTTGAAGGCGTCTTCTGCGAACCAGCCTCGGCTGCTTCCGTAGCCGGCCTTCTCAAGCTCTCCAAAAACGGCTACTTCGATTCGGGCGAGAAGAAGACCGCCGTTTGCACGCTCACCGGCAACGGCCTCAAGGACCCCAACATCGTTACCCAGCGAGTCCTCGAGCCTGCCGTCCTCCCCGCCGATGTCAACAAGATCGTCGAATTCATCGGCTTGTAGGCGCCGCTGCCCCCTACCCAATCCTCGAATCGTGCACGCTTCACACATCTGACCGGATGTTACCGGATTGACTCCTCCGGCAACTCGGACTTGATTTCGGGATTGACCGGCATCACGTCTGGCAAGGCGCCCGTAACCTCCTGCAATCTCCGCAACTCCGCCTTGAGCTCTCTGAGTTTTTCCTGCGATTCCGGGGCGTCTATGAGATTGTTAGTTTCCAGCGGATCGGCTTTGAGATTGTAAAGCTCCGCGATGTACTTATCCGGCTGGTCATCGCCGTTCGGATAATGGATGTACTTCCAGTCGTCGGTGCGAACACCTCTCACATTTGGCGTATAGGGAAACTCCTTCTCGTAGTTGTATTCATAGTACCACGATTTCCTCCCCCAGATAGCCCATCCACGGAGGAGGTTTTTCCAGGACATGCCGTGGATTCTTTGGAGGGGCCTGGCGCCGCAGATGTCCAGAATGCTGGGGGCCACGTCCTCGGTCAGAACCATTTCGTTGACGACGCGAGGTTCTCGAATCAGCTCGGGGTACCTGACCAACAGTGGGACGCGAATGCTTTCTTCGTACATCGTTCGTTTATCAACGGCGCCGTGCTCGCCGAGCATGGAGCCGTTGTCGCTTCCATAAAGCAGAAGCGTATTGTCCAGCTCGCCGATAGCCTTAAGTGCCGAATATATCTCTCCGACGCTGTCGTCAACGGACAACAACGTGGCAAGAAAGGTGCGGATGAACTTGCCATATTCCTTTGCGCCGAACAGAGGGCCGTCAATTCCATGCCAGGTGGGCACACGCTGGCGAATCCACTCCGGTTTCCCTTTGCCAGTATCGTTTGCCGTGGGCGGCTTCTCTATCTTCACGTCGCTGAAGGCATTGGCGTACTTCGGCTCCGGCTCGAAAGGACAATGAGGCGCCTTGTGTCCGAGGATTAACAGGAATGGCCGCCGCCGTGCCCGGGCGCGTTTGAGCCAATCCACCGCCAGCTCCGTCACCCGGTGTGTGTAATATCCTTTCAGCGATTGCCTTTTGCCATTGATGTTAAAAGTATTGTCGAAGTACTTCCCTTGTCCCTTATGGCTCGCCCAATAATCGAACCCGGGGCGTTGCTCATCGCTTTGTTCCCCCATGTGCCACTTTCCGATATAGGCAGTCTCGTATCCCGCCTCGTGCAGGCGCCGATGATAGC
>JABMQX010000737.1 GCA_013203085.1 bacterium
CCGGGCATCGCTCCACCACTTTCAGCCTCCTGGGCAACATCGCCCTCGCAACGAAATCCCGCATCGAATGGGATTGGAAGCACGAGCGAATTACGAACAACGAGGAAGCCAACAAGCTTCTCCATTACGAATACCGCAAGCCCTGGAAGCTGGGGTGAAGATTCTGGACGTTGCCGCAGGCAGGCGACAGGGCGAGGGGGAGAAGGTTCTTCGCCCTCCATTGGGGGAAGGCGGTCTTCACTCTGGCCCCAGACTCACGAGCGGCAATTGCCCGTAGCTTTTCCTCTCAGCAACGAGCATAGGCTCACCGTTTGCTCGCGGGGGAAAGTTTTCCTGAGCATACCTGTTACCCTTCCAGCCATGCGGATTTTTTGCAGCGGGCGATTTTTTCGTCGAGGCGGAAGATGCGTTTGCCGTTGCCGCACATGATCGGCTCGATCAGTTCGATTGCATCCGAAGGGCTCAACCATCCCTCCTCCACAAGCTCAATCAGCGCGCGGGCAATGCCCCGCCGAGCTATCTCCGCGTGTCCCACAACCGGCTCTACGGGGATGTAGTCGCCGCCGAAGGTCAGAATCTTGTTCGCCGGGGCTGTTACGAGATAGTGCTTGAGGAACTGGACGCTCGCCGCCGGATTGATGATCCACGCCCAGCACATGTCAATGTGAGCGTTGGTGTAGTGTTTGGCGAGGGAAATCAGGTCCTCGTAATATGGGTAGCAGATGTGCATCAGAACAAAGGTGGTGTCGGGGGCATGGCGAAGTAGGTTGGAGACCGATGCTGGATTGTTCGCGAGGCGCCCCAGCGGCATGTAGTTCTGCCCGGCGTAGTAGCCGGTGTGCAGCTTGACGGGGAGATTGTGCTCCGTCGCTTTGCGAATGCAGTGCCAAAAGAGATGGTCTTGAAGAAGCTTCCGATCCGCCTCCGAGACCGGCTCGCCGTTTATCTGACGTTTGAAGACGGGCGCCGCTTTCTCCGCCGGAACGTCCTCATAATTGAGGTCACGGCTGTACGCCGCCTGCGACTTGACCGCCACGGCGAGGTTGGAATACTTGTCAAACCACCAGTCAATCACCGAATGCCAATTGGACAAATCTTTCACCTCGATGCCGGCTGGCGGGGCGAACGAACCGATATCCGGCCCCATGTGCATGCCGAGAAAGCTTATGTCCTGAAGAAGGAGGTCCGGCAACTGCGATTCCATAAAAGGTCGCGATAGGCAGTTCACCTGACAGGAATGGATACGAGCAACGTCGGAGAGCACCTTTCGATAGAAGCCCGGTTTCCTCAACTCTTCGTATTTCTGTTGGACTTTGGCGGCCGTTTTTTCAGAGAGGTCGTCCACGCCGTACAGTTCACGTATGGCGATGGCGACGGCTTGCCCGTAGCCAGTGTTTTTCACAGCGGGCCACCAGGGAGCCAGGAGCTTCCACTTTTCAACGGGGTCAACGTTTGCCGAGAACAGCCTCCTGTGGTCTTTCGGAGGCATGCCAGCCGTCAGAAGGTCCGAGTCCAGGTAGTGGCTCATCAGGAGCGCCCAATCGTCGCAGCGAGCTCGCTTTTCGAGTCGGTCCTTTTCTTCAATGAGGTGCTCGTGGGAGTCAACCAAGGGCGTCTCCGCGACGCGGCGAGCAATGTCGCTGGCAATATCCTTCGGCTTCGCCATCGTATCCAGGGTTTTCGCCTCGGTCGGCTTCGAGCCAACAATTGACCCCAAAGCAACGCCTGCTCCAATAGCCCCTACTCCCTTTATCGCCGAGCGGCGGGATATTCTCTCCTTCTCCTCAGTCATGGTCTTCTCTCCTGAATCGTAGGCGGAAATGCTGTGATGTGGCTTGCCCTTCTGCTCTCTTGTACACATTTTGCGGTTCTGAAGCAAGCAAGGCAACATAGAATTCGACGGTTTCTCCCTTTCCGGACAGTAAACAGACCGTGTAATCCCTGCTCGACGAGGTAGAATGTCAGTTCTGTGGATCTTTGTAACCCCCGTTTTAGTCGGCGACTCGCCAATACCGTTGCGTATGCTCCTCAGAGAAAGGAACTCCTTTGACTGGATAAGCAGGATACACAGGATAGATACGTGATTAAAGGAATCCCATTTGTCCTGTTATCTCGTCGGAAGAAATACGTGACCGGACTTATGAAGAAGAGCAGTTAGCGGTTCTGCAATAGCTTGAATGCCATGTAAGAGAGAAAGCAGCCGTAGGCGAGAACGAAACACGCGGAGACTACCGGAAGAGCCTTTGATAGAGGGGAGCGTTGGAACCGACTTACTTTTTGCGCGGCGCCTCTCGCGGCAACAGCCAGAACGGCGATCATAGTTAGGACGATGCCCAGGCCGAGGCTATAGCAAGCGACGAGAACAATGCCATATTTCGCTTTGTGCAGCGCGAGAGCGCTGAGCAGCAGAATGAGCGCTCCCGGACAGGGGACCATCCCTCCTATCATACCTACTGAGAGAAGTTGCCAACGACTGACGTTTCCGGAGGGGTGATGATGCGGATGGTGATGGCTGTCCGTCGGGTCGTGTGTATGAGAGTGCTCCCGTCCATGGCGTTCTCCTCTCAGCAGAACCGGCAGCCGTCGCACAAGCATTGTTATCCCCATGGTCGCGACCAGTAATCCTGCCGCTACCGCCACCCAGGGAATTACCCGGCCGGGCAAAACAGTCGCCGCGAGCACAGCGAGGACAAAGATAGCCAATGTGTGCGTGAGGGTCGCAACCAGTCCGAGGGTGATGGCATGGGAAATCGTACCTCGCGTCCCCACGAGGTAAGCGGCGACAAGGACTTTGCCATGTCCCGGCGTCAAGGCGTGTCTTCCACCCATGAGAACCGCCAGGAGAAAAGCCGATGCCACAACCCAGAGACTGGGACGCTCGGCCTTTATCAGGGCGATGAGACGGTCCGCGGCGCGCTCCAACGCGGTTTTGGGAGGGCGGCGTCTCTCGAGTCTTGGAGGGGTCGCCATCCGGGGGGGCGCTTCGCTGGCTACGGCGTAAGTGAACGTGACTTCCGCATCGGTCGGCGGCGACATCAGGAACTCCTCCGGGTAGTCAGATAGCCTCCTGCTTCGGAGCTTACTCTTCACGGAGCTTTTCAGAATCTTTGCCCCACCCCAAGCCTGGACGAAAATCTCCTTCCAGCCGACGGTCCGCTTATGGCTGTTGTCCTCGTAATGAACTACGTTTTGTGCCTTGATGAGATTGCGCGGCACCTCGGACCGAAGCTCCACATAGATGGTCAGCAATGTAAGGTAGCCGACACCGACCCCTACATGTATGCTTCTGCGGGTGACTTGTAGATTCATGGGGCGGCCGTTCAGTTGCAAGGAAAGCTCACGGGCCAGCTCCGGTACAATGACGGGGAGAAACGCCTTTTTTTCCTCTGCTGAGATCTCGAGGTCACCATCCTTGTCCACACGGCGCACCATCTCCTGGTAGGACGGCAGCTCTGCCATGTCGAGAATGAAGTCCACCTTGATCTCAGAAGGGGACACCTCGATCCCGGAGTAATGATTGATGGAACTGTTTCCCATCGGATGGCAGAGTGCGGCAGACGAAAAGGCGCAGACAAACAAAGTGAGTGCAATGCCGCTGAGACTATGTGAGGACCTCATGATCGCTTGTTTCCTCGTTCCGCGAAATGCTCGGGAGGTCCGGGGGACAAGTCTCGTAGGAGGGGCAATTATGCGTCGTCTTTTCTCCTTGCTGAGCCTTCTCATTCAGAGTGCTTGCCCCGTAGCCGGAGGCTGGCCATGCCATTGGCTTTGAGGGAAACAGGGACGGTGTTTCCTTCCACGTTAAGCGGTTCAGCATTCTTTTCGAGAGCGTCGGTCCGAATCGCCTCTCTGGCGTCGAAGCCCGTGACGTGGAAGCCTGCCCTTTGCCTTGCTCCGCTCACGTCGCGCAGGCGGACGATCAATCCGTCCCCGTCCTCCGCTTGTTTCAAAGCTTGAAGGACGACCCCGCGTCCGTCAATTTTGCCGAAGCTCCATGATTTCGCTGGCAGCGAGCCGGCCCCCTTTTCGACCAAGACGCACGCAACAAGGGGGCGTGCCACTTCCCTCCCGAAACAGGTTGCGGCCATCCTATTCAGCGGCCCCTCGTGGCTTGTGATGGCGTAGCGGAAAGTGAAATCTCCCCATTGTCCTGCCTTGTAATTCGTTCTCCAGACGTTTGTCATCAGAAGCGAGAACAACGACGCGTTCTTCGGGGGGAACGGCTCCATCCACCGGTCGCTCAGCGAAGACGGCGTCACCAATGGAGCATCCACAGGCGCCCAGGTTACGCCCCAGTTGTCGTTGCTCACATCCACCCAGCGCTGTACGGAAATCCAGTTGCGGTTTGCGCAGGGCAACATATCCCGCTCACCGTCTATGATCGCCCCGCCCAATTCAAAGTGAAACCGAGGCGACTCCACACCGAAAGGAAATGCGTAATACAGCTCCTCAATGTCGTAGGTTTTCTCTTTTGTGATGCGGTTGACTATGTCAATTCGCTTCAGCCCGCTGTACAAGATCACAGTCTGCTCGATGCTCGAAGCACCTTTGGCTTTCGTTTTCGCCGTCATGGAGCCGAGGACGGGGCCGTTCACCCCGACGGATACCTCCGCTTTTTCGGGCGAGAAGCGGCTGTCAGCGGCTTTTCGATCCTTGACCCCGCGGCGCCAGGCCATGTCGAGGACGCCATTGGTGTCGTAGATGTACTGGTTGCACCGAAGGGGCGAGTTGTTGTCCAATAGCTCTCTTTTCAACTCCTTGTCGTAGATGCTTGTGAGGCCGCCGGTCTTCGTGTCAAAGGTGACGCGATAGAACCTGTTCTCCACGCTGTTAGGCTTGAAAAAGACCGCCTTTCGGAAATCACGTACCTTCTTGGGGACCACCCGGAACGTCTTGTAACCCAGGGGCGGGACCGCGCGCGCGACAAAGCACAAGCGGTCACCTACTCGCTGGCAGGGGATTTCCCCATCGGTGACACAATCCGTGCAGCGGAGGATTCGCTCCTCCTTGAGCGAGTCGGGCAGAGACGCCCGCACCAAGCCCGTGCGCTCTTGCCCGTCGGAGTTGAAGACCAATATCGTCGTTCCTTCCCCGGGCGGAGTGGACACCTTGGCGCACAGCTTCATTAACGCTTCATCTTGTATGCGCCGTGCTGCTTCGTGGGCCTGCCGAGCGTAACCGGATTTGATCTTCCACTGCTTCAGCGTCTGGTCGCTTTCGGGCTGGCTCACGCTGCACCACGCGCCCCAGGTGTGTTCGTCGTACAGGAGCATGTGCCGATAAGCTTGGTCAACATCCTTCGCTGGATAAGAATAGTCTGGGTCGAGAATGGAGCAGATCGTCGCCAGGCGTTCGGCGACATCCAACAACTCGTGGGTTTCACGATTGAGAGCGGTCTCCGCAGATGATGAGGCGGCGCCGTCCTCCCAATCAGCTCCCCAATCGCCGCGAAGATGAGGGATACGGTCGCCATATTTGGACTCCATATACCGGAAATACTCGTCCGCCGAAGCACAGATCAGCTTCGGATAGGCGTATCGCCGATTCCAGTCCAGAAGCTTCTCATGATAATCGCTATGCCCTTTTTTCATCAGGGGATGGTTGTCGCTGTACATCCCGTGAAGGAGGACAGCGTCGTATGGGGAATCCAGCCCCACAATCTCGTTGATACGGTTGCGCAGTGCCGCCGGGTTGTTCACAACCCCGGCGCACCTCGCGTAGCCCAGAGAATGCGCCACAAGCA
>JABMQX010000079.1 GCA_013203085.1 bacterium
CCGCTGCCTCCAAGTCCTGCGAGATCATGGGTTCAGCGGTGTTTTAAGCATGGAATGTGAAGGGCAGGGAGGCCCCATGATCGAAAGGTCACTCCAATGGCTCCGCCGCACACTGAAAGAGTTAGATATTGCAGTAGATGAGCGCTGACGGCGAAAGCAAGGCACACGATAGATTGTGGTCCGCCGTCACCCACCAGTGTACCGCCACGGGGCACAGCTAGAAGCCGCCGATTTTCGATTCCGAATCTCACGCGCCGTACTCTGGCGAAAGCGCGAGAAACGCCTTGCAGCACATGTTATCACGCGTTGTGGGACGAGACTGGCGGAAGAAGGAGACAGCAGAATTCTGGCAGGGGTCGCGGTGGTCCTACTCGGCCTTTGCTTTCCTTTTCCGATAGACGGCTTGCTCGTCAGCGGGTCCGGAAGCGTCTGCCGAGGTTTCTTGCCTGGCACGGCAATTCTTCCGTCCGACCTCGCTCTTCAGGGCGATTTCGAGTAGGCGGGCGAGTGCCTCCGGGTTCACTCCGAATGTTGTTTTCTCTTCCACCTGTTCATGTTCCGATCGGTTCCAGAGGCCCGCTACAATTGAGCTGAGGATCCCGTACTCTGAACCTTAAGCTTATCATTGCGCGAGGTAGATGCACCTCTTCTTTCGCCACTACTATATACAGCCGTCCTGTCAGAATCTCGCAGAGCCCCTGGAAAGAATCTTCATGAAGTGGTGAATCTCATGGTCCACTTCAGAATCGGAGTTGACAAGCTGCCTGAGGTGCCGCCGAAGAACGGATCGGAAAATTGACTTGACAAGTTGGCTGTGAAGTCGCATAGTCTAAAGGTTACGGAATTTATGTGATTTACCTAACGCCGTTGGGGGGAGTGAATTAAGGTCAAAGCGTAGATTTCATACCCTCGCTCGAATCGGGTCAAGAGAGCCGAAGAGGGCTTAGGATAGCCGGGGCACGAAAGCTCAGCCGATTGAGCGCACCGCTCTTGAGTGGCCAACGCACGGAGGACAGAGGCTGTTCGGACGTGAGAAAAGAGGATTTTTGGCATTAGCTGATGAGCACCATTGACGTTGATAACCTGCTTGCCGAGACGAGCACGGAGCCGCCGTGCGGCCCGGACCTGAGATACGACCCAGGCTACCACGAATTGGAGACGATGTTGCAGGCGAGACAGGAAGAGGGCGAGGCAGGCGAACCGAACTGGCGAGAGATGCGAGACGGTTGCGTCGAGCTCCTGGGGCGGACAAAGGACTTGCGAGTCGCATTGTTTCTTGCCCTTGCTCTCATTAAGATTGACGGCATCGCGGGCATGAGAGACGGGCTGGCGCTTCTCCGCGGACTGCTGGAGCGTTTCTGGGATCACATACATCCCCAGCTTGATCCCGACGACAATAACGACCCACTTGAGCGGCTCAATATCATAGTCTCATTGTCTCCGCCTCCGGAGGGAGGTTTTCAGGACCCGATGATGTTCAGGCAGCGGCTGTGGGAAGTGCCCGTTTGTAACTCTCGGCGGCTGGGACAGTTCAGCCTTCGGGACATGTTGATCGCGGAGGGAAAGCTCTCCCCGGCAGCGGATTCTGAGTCTGCCAAACCGGAGATGATTGACGCTGCGTTTGAAGATACCAGCATAGAAGAATTGAACGAATTGGCGCAGGCTTCGCAGGAAAGCATTGACCACGTAAAAGGGATCGAAGCCGCGTTGGGAAGCCACGTCGATTCCGACAGGGTCCCTGACCTGAGCGGTTGCCAAGAAGTCTTGACCGATATTCAAGGGCGAGTGCAGAGTTACTTGGCGAAACGGGGTATCACCTCGCCCGCGGCCGAAGGGAAAGCGGGCACTGTTGAGGAAAAGGAACCTGGAAAGGGGAAGGCGTTGTCGGGTGAGATCAGATCGCCCAAAGATGTCCTTTCGGCGCTGGAGAAAGTCTGTCAATATTATGAGCGACATGAGCCTTCCAGCCCTGTGCCCCTTTTGGTGAGACGGGCACAACGATTGGTCTCAAAAAGCTTTGTGGAAATCATCCGAGACCTTTCTCCGGAGGCGAGGAAACAAGTCGAGAACCTCGGCGGAATTGGCAATGAGCCTGCCAAAGAGTAGGTTGCAGAGGATTCCCGCCGAGGCAGGGAAGATCATGTGACGAATCGGTCCGACCCAGGGACTCCTAGCAAGCGAGGAGAAAGGAGCAGAAATGGCGAAGAAGAGCAGTCAGAAATTCATTGGTCGTAACCGGCCGCCGCGAGTGCAAATCGAGTATGATCTCGAGTTGTACGGCGCCGAGAAGAAGGTCAATCTGCCATTCGTAATGGGCGTGATGGCGGATTTGTCTGGGAAGCCGGAGGAAGCGCTGCCTGCGGTTGGAGATCGCAAGTACCTTGAGATTGACGTGGACAATTTCGACGATCGCCTGAAGTCCATGAAGCCGCGTGTTGCCTTCCGAGTCCCCAATACGCTCACCGGCGAAGGTGAGCTAAGCGTGGATCTGACGTTTGAGAGCATGGACGATTTCTCGCCAGCGGCTGTTGCCAACAAGGTTGATTCGCTGAACAAGCTGCTAACCGCCCGAACGCAGTTGTCGAACCTCCTTACTTACATGGACGGAAAGAGCGGTGCAGAGGATTTGATTGCAAAACTCCTGAACGATCCGGCACTACTTCAGGCGTTGAGCGCGGCACCAAAGCCAGAGGAAGAAGGCAAAGCGACGGAGACGCCAGGAGCAGAAGCGGAAACCACCAAGGCGGAGGAATAATTCAATGGCTGAGGCAAAGGAGAGCCGGGAGAGTCAGGCCCCCGAGGCGGCACCAGAGGTCGTCGAGGTGAATGAGTTCGAAAGCCTTCTCCAGAAGGAGTTCAAGCCGAAGACTGACCGGGCGAGGGAAGCCGTTCAGTCCGCCGTCAAGACCTTGGCAGAACAAGCGCTTTCTGAGACCGCTTTGATCTCCGAGGATGCGGTACGAACCATCGAGACAATCGTTGGCGAGATTGACAGGAAACTGTCGGAGCAGATGAATCGGATCCTTCACAATGAAGATTTCAAGGCGCTGGAGGGAAGTTGGCGCGGCCTCCATCATCTGGTGAACAACACCGAGACGGACGAGACGTTGAAAATCCGTGTGATGAACATCAACAAGAAGGATCTGGCGAAGACGCTCAAAAAGTTCAAGGGGACGGCTTGGGACCAGAGCCCCCTTTTCAAAAAAATGTACGAAGAGGAATACGGGATGCCCGGCGGCGAGCCATACGGCTGCATCATCGGCGACTACTATTTCGACCACAGTCCGCCGGATGTGGAGATCCTAAACGGGATAGCGCAGATCTCCGCCGCGGCCTTTTCGCCCTTCGTCGCTGCCGCCTCTCCGAACCTGATGAACATGGATAGCTGGCAGGAGCTATCGGACCCGCGAGACCTGACCAAGATCTTTCAGACGGCAGAGTACGCACCGTGGAGGTCGCTGAGAGAGGCGGATGATTCGAGATGCATCGGCTTGACGATGCCGCGGTTTCTCTCACGCTTGCCTTACGGCGCGAGGACGAATCCTGTGGAGGAGTTCGACTTCGAGGAGGACGCTGAGGGAGGAGATCATTCCAAGTACATATGGTCCAACGCGGCCTATGCCATGGGGGTGAACATTGGAAGCGCCTTCAAACTCTATGGCTGGTGTTCTCGGATTCGAGGCGTCGAAAGCGGCGGCATGGTCGAAGGGCTTCCATGTCATACCTTCCCGACGGACGATGGGGGTGTGGACATGAAATGCCCCACGGAAATTGCCATCACGGACCGACGGGAGAAGGAGTTGGCGAAGAACGGCCTGATTCCTCTATCGCATTGGAAGAACACCGATTATTCGGTTTTCGTTGGCGCGGAATCCTTGAACAAGGCTCAAGAGTACGACGATCCCGACGCCACGGCCAACGCCCGGCTGAATGCCAGGTTGCCCTACATGTTCGCGTTGTGTCGTTTTGCTCACTATTTGAAGACCATCGTTCGAGACAAGATCGGTTCCTTCAAGGAACGGTCGGATATGGAACGCTGGCTCAACAGATGGATTCAACTATACGTGGAGCCGGACCCGGCTAACGCGACGGAGGCGGCGAAGGCCAGGCGGCCGCTGGCAAAAGCAGAAGTAACAGTGGAGGATGTGGAGGGGGATCCGGGATATTACTCGGCGAAGGTCTACCTACGTCCCCATTATCAGCTCGAGGGACTGACCGCTTCACTGCGCCTGGTAACCAAGTTACCCTCTGAGAAGAAAGGGTAGTCCACCACCTTGAGGCTCCGCGAGCCGCAGCCAGGGCAGCGACAGAGGCTCGGCGGTTAGAAGCGTTCCGGGCCCCGCAGGGGGGTTGGGAAAAACACCACACCAATGGGAGGGACGAAGAATGGCTTACGCAATGTACCTGAAAGCGGAGGGAATCGACGGAGATAGCACCGACGCGTTGCACGACAAGTGGATCGAGATCGTGTCCTACAGTCATGCCATTTCGCAGGCGCCTGGCGGATCCCTGAGTGGCCAGGGCTCGCTGGCGGGAGGCAAGGCAGACCATGCGGACTTCTGCCTTACTAAACGGCTGGACAGTGCCTCCCCGACTTTGGCTCTCAAGTGCTGCAATGGTGAGGCGATCCCTGAAGTGACGTTCGAATTGTGCCGGGCAACGGGCGAGAAGGTGACGTTCATGAAGTATGTGTTGAAAAAAGTCATCGTGGCCTCCGTTTCCCCAAGTGGGTCCGGAGCCAGCCAGGATCCCCTCCCGTCGGAGGACGTGACCCTCCGCTACGGCGAGATCTACTGGTCGTATGTCCAGACGAATGCGGATGGATCAACGGGAGCAGCCGTCGAGGCGGCATGGAGCACAGAGACAGACGCGGCGCTGTGATCGACTGGCCGTAGGGCCATTGCCCGGTTCTGCGTATATTGGTTAACTGTGCGGCGCCACGCGAATAACCCGCGTGGCGCCGGAGGGTATCTATGCAAGCAGAAGAGTTATTGCGCCAGAAAGGGCCAGCCGAAGCGCTGGAGAAGCTACAAGAGGAGGTACGTAGCGACCCGTCCAATCCGAAGCTACGGGTTTTTCTCTTCCAGTTGCTATCCGTCTTCGGCCGGTGGGAAAGGGCAATGACGCAACTGAACGTCGCCGCCGACCTTGATGCGCAAAATCTCCTCATGGCCAACGTGTGCCGTCCCGCACTCAATTGCGAGGCGCTTCGCGCTGAGATCTGGGCGGGTAGGCGTTCCCCACTCATCCTTGGAGAGCCGAAGGAGTGGTTCGGATGGATCATACAAGCCAATCAGATGGCAGTTGAAGGGCATTATAAGGAATCAGAGGAGTTGCGGGGGCGCGCGTTTGAGCGCGCTCCCGCCATTCCGGGCACGATCAACGGGCAGCGATTCCAGTGGATTGCCGACGCTGACCCGCGTTTGGGCCCGATTCTCGAAGCCATTGTCAACGGGCGATACTACTGGGTACCCTTCGCCAACGTCCAGGCGATACAGACGGAGGCTCCTTCGGACCTCCGCGATGTCGTGTGGACGCCTGCGGTGTTCACCTGGACAAACGGCGGGACATCCGCCGGGCTGATACCGACACGCTACCCAGGGTCCGAGGATTCCGAGCAAAGCGCTATCATCATGGCCCATAGGACAGAGTGGACCGAGCGAGAAGGCGGGCTCTACGAAGGATTGGGCCAAAGGCTCCTCGTCACCGACGAAGCGGAATACGCCCTGCTCGATGTCCGTCAGATTACGCTTGAAAATGCCGATGTAGAAAAGCCCGCGCAGGAGGCGATTGATGGCTGAATTGACCCCTGCGGAACGTTTGCAGCCGTGTCTCTTGGATCGCCTCATGGACGACGAACCTCGGTCAAAGGAGGAAAGCCGAGAACAACGCGTCGTCTCTCTGCGGCAATATCATCAGGGCGTTCTGCGTGACCTTCACTGGCTGCTCAATAGCAGTTCTCACCCACCAAACGATCACTTGGACGAGTTTCCGGAGGTGTCTCGCTCCGTGCTGAACTATGGTATACAAGATCTCTGCGGGGTTACCGGTTCCGACCTCAAGGCCGCTGAGATACAACAGCAGGTATTGCATGCTCTCCAGTTTTTCGAACCGCGCATTTCGCGAGAAACTCTGTCTGTCCGAGTGACGACTAACCCGGACTCGATGGACCGGAACGCTGTTTCATTCGAGATCGAAGGGGAACTTTGGGCGCTACCCATCCCCGAGCGGCTCTACGTTAAGACGAATTTCGACTTGGAAACGGGTCAGTGCGAAATCGAGGATCATCCCGGTGGATAGGCGGCTCCTGCATTACTACAACCGCGAACTTCAGCACCTTCGCGAGATGGGAGGGGAGTTCGCAAGGGAGTTTCCCAAGATCGCCGGGCGGCTGGGGTTGGACGAATTCGCGTGCGTGGATCCTTATGTCGAGCGTCTCCTGGAAGGATTCGCCTTCCTCGCCGCGCGAGTGCGGCTTAAACTCGATGCGGAGTTCCCTCGGTTCACGCAGTCTTTGCTCGAAACCGTCTACCCCCATTACCTGGCCTCGACCCCATCCATGCTTGTTGCCCAGTTCGAGCCGGACCTGTCCGATATCGCTCTGGCCGACGGTTTTCCTATCCCGCGGAATACTGTGATTCGTAGTGTTATTGGGAAAGGGGACCGAACGGCGTGCGAATATCGGACCGCGCATGATTTGACCCTGTGGCCGATTCGAGTGGCGGAGGCGCAATACTACAGCCAAGACTTGGGCATCCTGGGGATTCGTCAGCAGTTCGGTGCCAAAGCGGGGATTCGAATCCGAATCCGATGTACGGCGGACCTCATCTTCAGCCAACTCAAGCTGGATAGCCTGACCTTTTACCTGCGTGGGTCAGATGAGACCCCGATGCGCATCTATGAGCAGTTCTTCGCCAACACGGCAGCCGTGGTGATTCAGCCCTCAAAAAGGCCCGTTCAATGGAGCGAGGTTCTTGGCGGGTCCAGCATCCGCCGGGTCGGTTTTGACGACAAGCATGCTTTGCTTCCTTACGGCCCACGATCCTTTCAAGGATACCGCCTACTGAAGGAGTACTTTGCCTTCCCACAGCGGTATATGTTTGTTGAGTTTGGGGGGTTGGGAAGCGCTGTGCGGCGTTGTGAGGACAACGAATTCGACGTCATCATACTACTGCGGGAGCCAGACCTCGAACTGGAAGGTAGGGTCGACGCGACGACCTTTGCCTTGTTCTGCTCGCCAGCGATCAACTTATTTCCCAAACGGGCCGACCGCATCCATCTTTCGGACCGCTTCAGCGAGTTCCACGTTGTCCCCGACCGGACACGTCCGCTCGACTTTGAGGTTTACGAGGTCCTTCGTGTGATCGGCCACGGGGCGAGGGCTGGCGAGGAACAGGAGTTCCTTCCTTTCTACTCCGCAACGGATTTTGATGCTCAAGGCGGTGGCACAGGAGGATATTATGCCGTCAACAGAGTGCCGAGAACTGCCTCCAGTCGTGAGAAGCGGCTCGGTCGCCGGTCAAGCTATGCGGGGAGCGAAGTCTATGTCTCGCTCGTTGATGCAAAGGAAGCGCCTTATCGTTCTGACTTGCGGCAGCTCGAAGTAAGCACCCGATGCACAAACCGTGATCTTCCACTTCAGATGCCAGTGGGCGCCGGTGCGACTGATTTCACAATGGACGTCGAAGCTCCGGTCGAGTGTACGCGCTGCGTGAGCGGCCCCACGGCGCCAAGACCATCCCCTGCGGAGGGCGAGATCGCGTGGCGAGCAATTAGCCACCTCTCCCTGAATTATCTCTCGCTTACAAATGTGAGTG
Organism: bacterium; assembly: GCA_013203085.1. Classification (GTDB taxonomy): domain Bacteria; phylum Auribacterota; class JABMQX01; order JABMQX01; family JABMQX01; genus JABMQX01. Next base: position 7,818 of record JABMQX010000079.1, read on the forward strand.
AGGAAGAAGGCGCTTCGGCGCTTCGAGAGATCCTACGCCTGTACGGCGACAATAGCGATCCTCAGATACGCAAGCAGATCGATGGCGTGCGGTTGACAACGAGCCGACCGATTGTTCTTCGGATTGTCGGGCCGGGACCGATCGCGTTCGCACGCGGTTTGGAGGTGACACTGACGCTCGATGAGGCTGCATTCGAGGGAACAGGAGTCTTCGTGCTCGGGGCTGTTCTTGACCGGTTCTTCGAGAAGTACGTCTCAATCAACTCTTTCACGCAAACAGTTATCAAGACCATACAGCGTGGGGAGGTCATGCGATGGACAGCAAGGACGGGGCAAAGGCAGACTCTCTGACACGCCAGTTAGCAGATGCGCCGTACCGCTTCGACTTCTTTCAAGCCGTCCGGCGGATCGAATGCACACGGTCCGACCTGCCCCGGATTGGACACTCACAGCGTCCCAGGGAGGACCCGGTTCGATTTTGCCAGGAAGCGTCGCTTGCCTTCGCTCCTTCGACAATAGCTCGTTATCGTTCTGGTTCCGGGGGACGGCCTTCGCGCCTTTCTGTCAACTTCCTTGGCTTGCTCGGTCCCAATGGCCCCATGCCGCTGCACGTTACCGAGTGTGTCCGCGAGCGCATAAGACACTACCAGGATGAAACACTGGCGCGGTTTCTCGATGTTTTTCATCACCGCATGGTCTCGCTGTTTTATCGGGCCTGGGCCTGTAATCAGCAAACGGTCAGCTTTCAACGAGAGGGTGATGACCGCTTCGCCGTTTACATCGGCAGCCTGTTCGGAACCGGGATGGATTCTTTTCGCGATCGTGATGCCGTGCCTGACATTGCCAAGCTGCATTATTCCGGGCGATTGGTAGGGGGGACTTGTCATGCCGAGGGTCTGTGCGCCACGTTGAGCGATTACTTCGGTTTTCCCGTTCACATAGATGAGTTTGTTGGCGAATGGATAGGTCTTCCGCACGATTGCCGTTGCCGCCTGGGCGCCTCCCCCGAGAGTGGGGTCGTGGGCTCCACAGCGATCGTGGGGTCTCATGTTTGGCAGTGTCAACACAAGTTCCGGCTCAAGCTTGGGCCGTTGCGACTGTCCGATTACCTTCGCATGCTTCCAGGCGGTGACAGCTTGCGCCGGCTGATTGCCTGGATACGAAATTATGTTGGAGATGAACTGTCATGGGACGTCCAGCTGATTCTGAAGAGAGAGGAGGTTCCTCGGCCCCGGTTGGGCCAGACCGGGCAGCTTGGGTGGACCACCTGGCTAAGCAGTAGGCCCTTCGAGAAGGATGTCGGTAATCTTGTGCTCCGACCCGTGGGTGCCTCACACACAGTCGAGACGGCAGGAGTTTGAAAATGGCTGAAATTAGTCGATCATCTTTGTTCCGGAAGTTGAACAGTGTGGGCTTCAAATCTGTGGAGAGTGCTCACTATTTCTGCAAGATGCGGGGCAACCCTTACGTGGAGCTCGTTCACTTTTTGAATCAGATACTGCAATTGCAGGACTCCGACCTGCATCTGATCGTGCGCCATTTCGCACTCGACCTGTCGAGGCTCGCCGCCGATATTACAGCTTCGCTGGATCGGTTGCCTCGCGGCTCGACATCGGTCTCGGACTTTTCGCCTCATCTCGAAGAGTCCGTGGAACGAGGCTGGGTGTATGGCACGCTGATGTACGGGGAATCGCAGATCCGTACAGGGCACATCATGATCGGTATCCTCAAGACGCCGTCTCTTCGAAATGTTCTCCTCGGGATCTCTAAAGAACTCAACAAGGTCAAGTCTGAGCAGCTCACGGATGATTTCTCGAAGATCGTGGGAGGTTCCGTGGAAGAGGCTCTGCCCCCGACGGACGGGTCCGCCTTCGGCGGTCAGCCGGAAGCAGCCGGGGAAGGGGGGCCGGTGACGCCGGCAGCGATGGGCAAACAGGAGGCCCTGGCCAGGTTCTCGATCGACCTGACGGAGAGGGCACGCAAGGGCGAAATTGACCCCATCGTTGCACGCGATGAAGAGATTCGGCAGATCGTAGATATCCTGATGCGCCGGCGCCAGAACAACCCGATCCTGACCGGGGAGGCCGGAGTGGGAAAAACTGCTGTGGTCGAGGGTTTCGCGCGGCGGATTGCTGCCGGGGACGTGCCGCCTCCCTTGAAGGAGGTGACTCTGCGGACACTTGACTTGGGGCTGCTTCAGGCCGGTGCGAGCATGAAGGGGGAATTCGAGAACCGCCTGCGCCAGGTTATTAACGAGGTACAGGCTTCTCCAAAGCCCATCATTCTCTTTATAGATGAGGCCCATACGCTTGTCGGGGCCGGCGGGGCCCCCGGCCAGGGAGACGCAGCGAATCTTCTCAAGCCGGCGCTTGCGAGAGGAACCTTGAGGACGATTGCCGCTACGACATGGGCGGAATACAAGAAGTACTTCGAGAAAGACGCAGCTCTGAGTCGGCGATTTCAGGTGATCAAAGTCGAGGAGCCCACAGAGGACAAGGCGATTTTGATGATCCGTGGCTTGGCCTCGACACTGGAAGAGCACCACCGCGTGCAGATTCTGGACGAGGCCCTGGAGGCAGCGGTTCGGCTCTCGCATCGGTACATCCCGGCCCGGCAGTTGCCCGACAAGGCTGTCAGTCTGCTCGACACGGCCTGCGCCAGGGTTGCCATCAGCCAGCATGGGGTTCCTCCAGAGGTAGAGGATTCGCGTCGCCGACTGGAGGCGCTGGAGACCGAATTGGGCATACTCGCTCGCGAAGCCGCTGTGGGCGTGGAGCATGGGGAGCGTCGGACAGGGATCACGGAGAAGATGGCAGAGGAGCGCGAACATCTGGGCCAACTGGAAAGCCGTTGGTCGGAAGAACAGAACCTGGTCAATGGCATCCTGGACATCCGCGCAAAGCTGCGGCGGGAGTTGGGAGCCGCCATCGAGGGCACCGACGGCAGTCCGGAGACGCCAGCCGAAGTCAGCACAGCAGCTCAAGGCGCGCACGCCGAACAGATAGAGGCGACGGAACCCGCGCCTCCTACCGAGCAGCCAAATGAGCAGTGGGAGGAAGAAAGGGCTGCCCTGCTCGAAGAACTGAAGGCGCTCCAACAAAAGCTTTCGGAGCTTCAAGGGGAGAATGCTTTGATCTTTCCTTCCGTGGAGGCGCAAACCGTGGCCTCGGTTGTGGCAAGCTGGACTGGTATCCCTGTTGGCCGGATGGTGAAAAACGAGATCGAAGCGGTGTTGAATCTCGCGGACAGGCTGGAGAAGCGGATCATTGGCCAGCGCCATGCTCTGGAGTCCATCGCCAAACGGATTCAGACTTCTCGGGCCGGCCTGGAGAACCCCAATCGGCCCATCGGCGTGTTCTTGTTCGTCGGGCCCAGTGGCGTGGGAAAGACGGAAAGCGCCCTGGCGTTGGCCGAGGCTCTCTACGGTGGTGAGGACAATGTCATTACCATCAACATGAGCGAATTCCAGGAGTCGCACACGGTCTCCACGCTCAAAGGCGCCCCTCCGGGATATGTTGGGTACGGTGAGGGCGGTGTGCTTACCGAGGCGATCCGGCGACGCCCCTACAGCATCGTGTTGTTGGACGAAGTGGAGAAGGCGCACCCCGACGTGCACGAGATATTCTTACAGGTGTTCGACAAAGGTTGGATGGAAGATGGCGAAGGAAGAGTGATTGACTTCAAAAACACCATCATCATGCTCACCAGCAATGTGGGTAGCGACCTGATCATGAACATGTGCAAGGACCCGGAGCTGTTGCCGGATGCGGAAGGCATCGCCCAAGGGCTCCGGGAAACGCTGCTGAAGGTGTTTCCTGCGGCCCTCCTTGGCCGGCTGGTGGTTGTGCCTTTTTTCCCAATTAGCGATGAGGTGCTACATAAGATCATCTACATGCAGCTAAGCAGAATCGAGCGGCGCATGGCCGAGCGCCACCAGGTTTTGCTCAGCTACGATGAGTCGGTTGTTGAACTTGTCGGCAGTCGCTGCACGGCTGCCGAAACCGGCGCGCGGATTGTAGACGCCATTCTCACGCATACGTTGCTTCCGGAGATCAGCAGGGAGATTCTTACGCGGCTGATGGAGGGGCAATCGGTCGAGCGCGTGCATGTTGGAACCGAAGACAGAAACTTCACCTATTCGTTCGATTGAATCAGAGCCTGGGGGCTGGAGTGTTCCCCACTCGAGCCAAGCGACGAACGGCTGTCGAAGGACTTCAGGTCGTCATCGGGGACGGATTCTCGGCGGGGGGGCTTGGAGCCGAGGGACCGCACGCAGGGCAAGGCGACCTCGACCGCTCCAGAGGGGCGGACGAGCCGGCTGGGAGCCAGCTTGCCGCTAAGCTCAGGGCGCGGCCCCCTCTCGCTAATGGGCTCGGCAGGAAAGAGGAGATGCCATTATGAAGCCGATAAGGCTGCTGGCGTACGTAGGCGGTTTAGGGCCCTTCTGTCGGGATATGAAGGGTGTACAGTATGATGGTTCAATCAGAATAGCAGACCTGCAAGATCTGGTCAGCAAGCTTGAGAATGAGGTTAAGCCACACAAATCCTTCTGTGACAATTGGTTTTTCGACTGCTCCCCCATCGCAGCCGGCCAAATCAGCAAGCTGGGCATCCTCGCCCACGGCGATGTGGCAGGGGTCGTGCACATTGACGGCAAGCACAAGCCACCGATGAAGACGAATAACCTGGCGCAATACAAGGCAGCATGGCAGCGGATTGCGAAATTTACTGGCAAAGAGGCGATGATCATTTTCCACTCCTGCATAAGTGCTGTAGGCAGCGACGGTAGCTCCCTTCTCACGGGAATCTCGAATATTCTGCCGGGTCGAACGATTGTGGGGTTCACGACAATCGGGTACATATGGTGGAGTGATGGCAAGCGTACAGGTGAGACCTGCGTCGAGGTATTCAGGATGAAAGATACCGATGTGAAGGGCAACCTGGGTGACAGCTTCTTCAGAAAGAGGTACAGGGAATACCTGGTGCAGGTTCCATCTTCGCCTCACGCCAAATGGGCCCGAGACGGAAAGATTATACGTTGGCCTCGCGAGGAGCGGCCGGCATGTTTGAAGGAAAGGTCGGATGGGGCGCCACGGATCAACTGTCCTTCGAAACGGCGGACCATCGTCCACCAGCCATCCGAGCTGTAGCCAAAAGGCAAACCTGTGTTTGGATGACACGACAACGGAATGCAATACCGAGATAGGCGCGACATGAGGTTACCTGTTCATCTCCAATGGCCAAAGCGAGTTTGGCAGGCACAAGTTTATCTTGGACGCCCGCCGTGGGGCGCCCCCGGACCTCGGATGGCATCCACGGCTGCGCTCGCTTAGATAGGTCAGGGTCTGCCCGGTGTCTCCCATCTTTGGGTTGCAGGCGAAGGAAGTCAGTTGGCACCTGACGAGACCAAACAGTACGTTATGTTTCCGGCCGGCGAAGAAATAGGAGTGATGACAAATGGCAAGAACTCAAGCTTTCCGGGAAGTCGCTGTGGGTACGCCCCTCGGCGAAGATGTCCTCTTGCTCATGAGCTTTTCAGGGATGGAGCAGCTCAGCCGACCTTTCGAGTACGAGTTGGAGCTTCTGAGTGAGAATCACGCCGTCACCTTCGACGATATCGTCGGCCAAAATGTGACGGTGCGTCTGGCTCTTTCCAATGGCGAGACGCGGTACTTCAACGGCTACGTGAGCCGTTTCGTTCAGGCCGGCTCGGTGGGACGCCTCACGCGGTATTGCGCCACCATCGTTCCGTGGCTGTGGTTCTTAACCCGCATGGCGGACTGCCGCATTTTCCAGGAAATGACCGTTCCAGACATTATCAAACAGGTTTTTGGCGACCGCGGTTTCGACGACTTCGAGGACCGCCTTAGCGGAACCTATCGGCAGTGGGAATACTGTGTGCAATATCGCGAGACCGACTTCAATTTCGTCAACCGACTCATGGAACAAGAGGGAATCTACTACTACTTCAAGCACGAAGACGGCAAGCACACACTCGTGCTCGCGGACGCGGCGAGTTCCCATGACCCATTCCCGGACTACGAGGAGATCCCTCTCCGGCCGCCGGAGCAGGCCCTTCGGGAGGGAGAACACATCTGGGCCTGGACAATTGAACACCGTGTCCAACCCGGAGCCTACGCGCTTAATGACTATGACTTCAAGGCCCCCAAGAAGGCACTGTGGACCAAGGCAGAGGTCGTCCGCAAACACGCCATGGCCACCGCCGTGGTTTATGACTACCCGGGCGAGTACGTCGAGTTCGCCGATGGTGAAGCCTACGCAAGAACTCGTATCGAGGAATTGCAGGCTCAGCATGAGGTGCTGGAGGGCCAGTCCGACGCCCGAGGCATTTGCCCTGGGTGCAAATTCTCCCTCACAAATCACCCCCGTCAGGACCAGTGCCGCGAGTATCTCATCACCTCAGCCACCTATCAACTTGAATCCAATCAATTCGATTCTGCCGGTCAGGCATCAGGTGGGGGCCCCGTTTATTCCTGCAGCTTCACGGCGATCGACAGCAAGGAGCCCTTCCGGCCTCCCCGGGTGACACCCAAACCGGTCGTTCAAGGGCCGCAGACGGCGATTGTGACCGGGCCGAAAGGGGAAGAGATCTTCCCCGACGAGTATGGACGGGTGAAAGTCCACTTCCACTGGGACAGATACGGCAAGGTTGACGAAAAGAGCTCCTGCTGGATTCGGGTCTCGCAGGTCTGGGCCGGAAAGGGTTGGGGAGCGATGAGCATCCCCCGTATCGGCCAGGAGGTCATCGTTGAGTTCCTTGAGGGGGACCCGGACCGTCCGATCATAACCGGCCGAGTCTACAATGGCCAGTCCATGCCGCCCTACGGACTGCCCGGAAAGAAAGTGGTCAGCGGCATGAAGTCTAACAGTACCCCGGGCGGCGGTGGCTACAATGAGATGTCAATGGACGACACCCAGGGCACAGAGAAGATCACGATCCACGGGCAGTATGACATGAGTACTACCATCGAGAACGATCAGACCGATATCATCCACAACAACCGCACAACAACGGTTGACGTGGACGACACCGAGACCATCGGCAGCAACCAGACCGTGACGGTGGGCGCCGATCAGTCGATCACCGTGGGGGGAAATCAATCCCTGTCAGTGGGATCAAATCAGGATCAGGTTATCGGGGCCAACCGGTCGATCACGGTTGGCGGCGACGAGACCACCACTGTCAGCGGAAGTCGAACGTTGACTGTGGGCGCATCAGAAAGCATCAGTGTGGGAGCCAGTCGCTCCTTGGTCGTGGGAGCCGCGCACAGCATTGCCGTGGGCGCGAATCTGGATGTTTCGGCGGCTGCTAATACATCCATGGCGAGTGCCGCCAACACGAACATCAGCGCGGGAGCGTCCATTAAAATAACTGCCGGATCGTCGGTCACGATCTCGGCCGCCGGCAGCAGCATCACCATAGGCGCCAGCGGCATTACCCTCAGTACTGGTGGAATCATCACTGAACAGGCGTCTTTGATCAAACACAACACCTAAAACAACGGTGGCAATCATGAATGTGCTATGCGAAATGACAGAAGATAAACACACGCAGACCCTGGAACTCGCGGCCGACCAAAGGCTCGTCATCGAGCGTTACGCCGAAGGTAGCCTGCTTCGGATCATCGGCCGCAACGGCAAAGTCTCTCTTGCCATCCATGTAACGGAAGACGGTCCCGTCGTACGTCTGGAAGGCTCCGCGGTCGAAGTCGAGGCGCAGGGGCAGTTGTCACTCAATGCAGAACACGTATCCATCCACGGGCGTAAGAGTCTGTCGTTGACCTCTGACGGAAACGTGAGTCTTGACACCCCGGCCGACATTCACAGTAACGCCCGTTCCCAGAAGATCACCGCGCGCCTGGGAAACGTGGACATCAAGGCGAATGACGACGTGACGATGGACGGGGAACGGATTCGAATGAACTGTTGATGAGGTCAACCATGTTCCTGGCGGTTGCGCGAGACATAGCGAGCATGTCTGCTCTGGACGAGCTTCTGAGCCGTCTGCGAGAGGAGTACCTCGAAAAGGCCCTGGCCGGCTCCCCTCCCGGTGACGACTTTTGGCCCGCCCGCGAACAGGCGGTTGTGGAAGAGATTAAACGGCGTTTCTTCAACCAGAAGGCTCGCGAAGCCGTGAAGCCTGACGAGGCCGCCAACATGGATGACCAGAAGGATTTTGACGGCCACGGCCAAAAGCTGACCGAACACGCCATCTGGATGACCCACGCTTTGCTGAAACGGATTCCGTACGTGGGGCAGGAGGAATACCTGGAGGACTGATGGATTTTACGAACAACACGCCATTCCCCGCCAAGTTTCTCACCGGTTCCACCGGAGAGCAGGAGATTGTCGGCGTTGTTGCCTGCAAAGTAACCTATCGGCTCGAGGAGGAGCGCCTGATACCCGTTACCGGGGACGAGGCGTGGCCTGTTTTCGACAAACCGTATGAGTTTGAGAAGGTCTCTCTGGATCCGGACCTCGATTTTCGGAAAAGGGGTATCGATATTGTTGTTTTCGGCAAGGCCATGGCGCCGCAAGAGAAACCTGTGCCGTGGATGCGCGTCGCCGTGGAATGCGGGCAGGTCCGCCACCAAGTGGCCGTGTTCGGTGACCGCGTGTGGCGGAAAGCGATGTTCAAATTTGTGCCTTCTGAGCCGGAACCCTTTGTGGAAATGCCGCTTACGAATGACCGTGCTTTCGGGGGTAAAGCGAAGATGTACGGTGCGGAAGTGGCACACCCGGTCAACCCCGACGGTCGCGGTTACTTGTTCGAAAAAAAGGAGGTCGAGGGGACTTCTTTGCCGAACTTGGAGGACCCGGATGCCCTGATAACGACCTGGCAAGACCAGCCGCGCCCGGCGTGTTTTTTCAAGCCGATGGGGATCCTGGAGCCCAAAGATGTTCCGGAGGAGCCCCCGGAGAGAATGCCCTTCCGAATCATGCCGTCCCTGTTCAACCAGGCAGTTCCGGAGCTTATTGCCCAACCTGAGGACCTCGGCGATTCCTTGCGGCTCGTCGGATTTGCGCCGGCCGGCGACATAGTTTTTCCGATGCCCGGCGTGAACGGTCCCACCGTCCATGCGAAGGTGGGAGATCTTCATGGCCGTTTCCCGGCAACGCTTTCGACACTCCTTGTTCTGGCGCGAGAGAGGGTTCTCGTTGCCTCCTACGTCGCCCTGTTTCGGTATCTCATGCGGCCGATGGAGAAACGGCAGGCGGACTTGAAGTGGCCCGACGATACGCAAGCGGAGAAGGTTTCTCCGGGGGGAGTCAGCCATGGCCGACAATAGCACCCGCATACCTCAACCCGTTCCCTTCGACGAGCTTCCGCCGCCGGAGATCCCCCCAGGGTTGGCGCCGATGCCTCCTTCTCCTCTGCGGGTCGTGCTTGTTACGGCGTCCGGAGAGGAAGAAGTCTCAGTCATCTACAAACGGACGTACACCTTCGAGCACGGGCGACCCTGCGAGCCGGCCGGAGAACAACCTCCGCTTGAAGAGAAGAATGTCCTGTATGATGAGATCGCTCCCGGTGTGACCCCTTCCTACAAGGTTTTGCCGGAAGTCGTGGGCTACAAGACCGGGACAGATCTGGTTGTCCAGGGCAGCGCCCGCCCGGCGCGGCCCATGTCGCAAATGCGGGTCGGAGTCAAGATCGCCGGCAAATGCGCGCACGAGGCCGAGGTGTTCGGGCCGCGGTTCTGCGACTACGTCAACGGGAAAGCTGTGTTCACGCCGCCGAAGCCCTTTGAGGAAATGCCCCTGCGCTATGAAAATGCCTATGGGGGACGAGACCGGCTATTCGAAGCGGAACTGCTGACAAAACTGGAAGAGACAACTCCGGCCGAGGACATGCGCCGGGTCAAAGCAGTGGCGGGAGAGATTCTTCGTGAGGGACACCCCCTGATGTATCCGCGCAATCGCTTCGGTAAGGGGTACGTGCTGGACGAGAGCAACGATTTGATCGAAGGGCGTGAACTGCCCAATCTTGAGTGGCCGAACGATCGTCTGACCCCGGGTCGGTTGGTGGTCGGCAACCCCCTCGACTGGAACAAGCAACCGCTGCCGATCGGGTTTGGATACCTGGACCCCTCATCTTTTCCCCGCTGCTCGATGTTTGGCCTGCCGCCGGCCACTACGGCCAAGCAAGAGCCTGTCGTCGAGGTTGACCGGGGCCTGATTCCGGCTGACTTTTGCCGAGGTAACATTTTCACCTGCAAACCCGAAGATTTGCCGAGATTGATCCATCCGTCGGCCGGGCGTTGTGCTTCGCTGGGATTGTGGCTGCCGTTTCTTAACGGCAGTGAAACCGTTGTGCTGGAAGGGATGCATTTCGCACACCCGAGTTTCGTTATCGAGTTGCCCGGTGAGCGCCCTGAGTTCAGTGTTCCGGGAGTGGCGCCCCATCCCGCACAGATCCGGGGAGAGCTCTATCTGGTCTGCATTGATCTCCTTTCCCAGTTGCTGACTCTCGTCTGGGCGGGACGCACGAGGCCCTCGGTTTCTCCCACGCGCGAACAGCTTCAGCAGATCGAATCCGAAACAGAAGTCAGAATGAAGAGGAATTAGCAGATGAGTCCCGCGCGTATTTCTAAGTACCCTCCCATCCAGGGAATTGGATACGACCTGCACATGGTCATGCCGCCAAGTCAGCCGCCTGTGCCGCCGTCTCCCGTGAATCCCGCTCCGATCCCGGTCTATGGGTGGATCGCCTCCATAGGTAATCCGGCTGCAGGCTTCGCCATAACGGGGAAATGGTCCTGGTATCGCGTGACAACCGAAGGGATAGGCAATATCCTCGCCGGACACGATTGGGGGATGGGCCAACCTCACGTGCCGATTCCGCCCGTCACCGCAACGCCGTCCATTGCCATCCGGACTCTCTCGTCGTCCACGAAGTACTGGCTTCCTTCTACTCCCAACAAAGACCCGCAGGACGGGTCCACCCGGGGCGGAGACGGGTCCGTCGCCATCTCCTTCCCCGCGTATTGCATTCCGACCCAGAACTGCCAGGACATCAGTGGCTGGCCTTTCGTGGCACCCACCAGCATATGCTTCCAGCTCATGAGCACCCGGGAGGTGGGTTTCACGTGGGGGGACGTGCTGAACGGCGTGATCAACATGGCGTGTGACTCGGCGGCGGCACTTATCGGCAGAGCGCTGGGGGGTGCACCAGACTCAGCCCGCGCGGCTCTTCGAGCAGCCTTGGCGGGCGCCGCCACAAATGCGTTTGTGGACCATGTGGTGGGATTGCTCCCGCCCGACGCCCAGGGTGCGGCCAAGATCATGGTAGCCGGGGCATTCGCTATCGGGCTGGGGGGGAGCCCCCGCGACGTCGTTGGCGCCGTAACAGGGCCTGCCATCGGTTTGGGGGCGGGCGAAGCCGGTGGGGCGGCTGGGGGAGGGCGTGAGGAGCACGTAGGGATGGGCCACGGGGGCACACCTCTATTCGAATAAGCAAGAACCCCCGGATTAAGGGCACATTCGGCCGGTTTCTGAAGACGGCCGCGAACCCGCCGGTCCAAAATGCCCTTCATGTCTCCCGACACCGCGATTGGCCTTCCCTTGTACTCGATGGTGAGACGGCCATCCCCAACGGCTTGCTCCGCTATGCTCACCAGCGCAGTCCGGTCATGTGTCCCGCCCACGTACTGCGGAAGAAGCATGGCAACATCATCATGAATGTTGATCTTTCTGTGCAACTGACCGCCATCCGAAATCCACCGGCACGGCTCGCGTGGAAACGTGCAGCCTTCCCATGCAGGTGATAGCGCCATCTTTGTCGGAAAGGACGCCCTGCTGCCACAGCAGCGAACGACGAAACGTCGAATTGCGCACAAAAACGACGCGCTCTCGGGATGCGCATTCCGCCTCATCCGACCACGCCGGCGTCCGGAGGCCTTCTCATCGGGCCGGCTTGAGAGATCAATATTTGGCTTGACGCTGCACAGGCAACCGGTATTATACTATATGAGAGTCTTCACCGATGTGACTTCTTGGTCATTGGCTGGGAACTTCTCCGGGAGGAAGGCAAGCAAGTTCAATAATTGCTATCGGGGGCCAATTGATGGTGGCATCTTTTCGCAAAAACAGTGGCGCCGCGAAGTTGCCGAAGGGCTATGTCGTCATACCAATCGCCGAGGACCAGAAATCGGCGCTCCTGAAAATCTGCGTCCTTGTCAGGCGTAAGCCTGACCCTGTAGGTGGTCGTCTCGTCGTGATTCGCGACACCGTTGATGCCCGGGTGCTTCTGGGCTGTATTGTGGACGCCGGGGGACGCGTTCATCAATGGCTGGAGATCTGGATTCAGAACCTCGATGGTCTTGCTGATGCCGTGCCTGCCTGCCGTGAGGCCTTGTCTAACGCCTTACTTGATGAGCGGTGGGCAAGGTACTTTCGATCGCTTGAGTCTCTCGACGAGTCGGGAGTCGTGGAAACGGGCTGGGAGACCGTCCACCCGCCTCCTACGTACCTTGATTTGCAAAAGCTCCAGGCGGATCATCGCAGCGATACAGAGTCGGGGCTACAATGGGAGCTCTGTCAAGACGACACACTCCTCGCCAAGAAAAGCCTTCCGAGATATAGCAGCTCGTTGCACCGGTACCTTTATCACCCGAAGTCACGCAAAAACCCCGTCTTCATTCCGGTGACCGCGGACGCTCCCACGAACGCCAGTACCAAGCCAGTGGAGGAGATCACCGGAGACGAGAGCGATCTGATCCCTCTCAATCCCGGCGGCGGGCTGATGCTTGTGCGACCACATAGTCCCATAGGGTTCGAGACCTTCGTAGATGTTTTGAGCGGCGGATCCTGGGAGGGGGTCTCACACGGTCGTTCCGTACTTCATTTGGGGACCACCACGGAAGCCCTAAGCGGAGATCATACTGTGCTCGCCGGGGATGGACACCTCTTTCTTGGCGCCCATGGCAGGTGGGGTCGGTTGCTTGAGACGTTCCACTTGAAGCTGCGATTGCTATCAGACGCGGTTGCGTCCGTGCGCGCTATGGTTGCCCAACGCCAACAACCTCTTCTCAACCTGACCGCGGATAGCTTTCAAGTCAGGTTAGGGGAGCCTGGCCACGGTCTGCCATTTCTGTGGACAGCCCGGACTACGCTTATTGATCCTGGAGACGCGATCGCATTGCCAATTCAAGGCAGCGATGCGGCTTACTACCTGCGGGCCAGAGGGAGAGGCGCCTCGGTCTATCAACCCCCATCGGCCGGCGAGTCGGTGCGTGGGCGCGGGTCGGTCCGTATCAGAAAAGTCCTCCAGGAAGGCGATGGACCAGTCATCGTCGAGGGGACGCTCCAGACTCAGGAGCGTGTCAGGACAGCACGCAACGACCTGGTCTGGTTACGGCTCAGTTTGCAGGATAGGCGACACGACCTATATGCGCACTTGGACTTGAAGGGGGCTTTGGCTTCTGGGGAATGGCGCTTCCGCACGTTGGGACATAGGTTGAGCGAAGAGGTAACAACCGTGTTGCAGGCTTCTGAAGGTGTTCAGATTCAGGACGCCACTTTTGAGGTCATCCCGTTACTGAGCTCCCCGTGCGATTTGTACGCTCTCGGCGTTCTCGCCGTCAGAACGCTTCTCGTTGACAAGCAGACAACGTTGCCCGTGGCACTGGACGAAACGCTGAGCCTGGCTCGAGAGGTCGCCAACGAGTACGATGACGCAGAGGATCTGGGCTCGCGCATAAAGGCAGTTTTCAATCGGGATTTACGATGGGGCCAGTCCCTCGGGCCGCAGCGGCTGACGTGCGAGGAAGTCACGCCCGGAGACGCCTTTGATCTCATACCGGCGGAGGTGTGGTGGTCAACCCTGGCCATGGTACTACGCGTGTTCCCCGGCGCGGGACCGGACAGCACTTGCCAGGACTACGGCGACGCCCAACCGGGTGGCATCCATAAGGTCTTCGATCGCCTGATGAAGGACCTGGACGACCTGCTGGTACGGACGCGCAGTCTTATCGTCATAGACTGGCGATTCAACCGCGAGATTCACGCAGTGATTCGCAGTCATCTGAGAAGCGTAGTTTGTGGATCAAGCGGAAAGGATCAGGGTGGCCGCTCACAAAGCCCCGGCTGAAGTGGAGAGGTCGGACGAACACTTCGACGGGTGAAGGGAGCGCCGTTCGCCGGCCGATTCGTAACGGCAACTCGTGATCTCCGAGGATGGATGACTCTGGCGGGTGCCAACGCGTAGCCGGTCATCGGCATGCAATCCCAGGAGGCATGCCGGCAGAGCAAGGCCTCGCGGGGCGCCTGAAGGA
>JABMQX010000738.1 GCA_013203085.1 bacterium
GCACCCATGAGTTGATCAATGGGACGTGGCAGGATGTTGCCGGCGCCTGGCCTATCACCGATACTACTTGGGGAGGCGAAGATACCTCCGGCATCGGTAGGCGATATTACCGGGTCATTTCGGAGTAGCCGGGAATCCCTGAGCGGCGAAAATAAGATGCCCGCCACGAAAGGAACTGATTCCTTCGGGCAGACTCCGCAAGTACCCGAGGGCTTTCCCGTTTTCAATGGGACAACAGCATCGTGGCGCAACCGCCCGCACTTGACCCTCTGCCGCTGAAGCGGAGTAACAAAGGAGGCCCCGAAGGTTCGCTGAAGGACGTTGTGGGGCTTCTCTTTTTATGTGGAGCTCTGCGGCGGAGATGCTGAAATCGCGCTTTGCTATCTCTGACCTGCCTCAGCGCAGGGCTCCGTGCAGCGGCACGAAGCGCCTGTGCGCACTTTACGTTCAAGAGTCCCAGCACAGACCGGGAAACAGCCATGGTCGCGGGCAGGAAATCACTGGAATCGAAGGCGATCATCGAGTAATGTGGTAAAGGGAATCAAGCTGGAAGTAGACTCTGGGTAGTGCGATGGAGGCGAAGAGATATGAAGGAGGGAGGAAGGCGAATCGGGAAAGGCAATGAGAGACACTCCCGACGCGAGTTCTTGCAAATGGCGGGCGTGGGAGCCTTGGGGCCGCTGATGGTCTCATCGGCGAAGAAGGAAGGGGTGAGGAGACGATTGGAGAGAGTATCGAAGATGAAAATCGAGCGCATCGAGGTTTTTCCAGTGCGGTATCCCACGATTGGATACTTCAAATTCTTCGAAGGACCGCCGGGGACCCCGCCGGGGCGACCAGCGGTCCTGGTGAAGGTCACTGCCGACGATGGCACGATCGGCTGGGGGGAAAGCGTGCCGATTCCGAAATGGAGCTACGAGACGCTGGAGTCGGCTGCGAGCACTATTGAGAATTACTTGAAGCCAGTTCTGCTGGGGCGGGACCCCTTCGACATTGTCGGTGCGCATCGAGTGATGAATGGTGCGATCGCTGCTTCTTTCTCGACCGGCGCACCGATCACGAAGTCCGGGATTGATATGGCTCTGCACGATCTCGCTGGCAAAGCCTCCGGGCTTTCGCTGGCACAGCGCTGGGGTTGCCCCGCCGGAGGGAAAATCACGCTGAGCTGGACCCTCAATCCGCGAACGCTCGACGAGACGGAGAAGTTGATCGCGGAAGGAAAAAAGCGTGGTTACCGGAACTTCAACGTGAAAGTTGCTCCGGACCCGGTCTTCGACTTGGAACTCTGTAAAATCGTGAAGAAGAGGGCGCCGGAGGGGTTTCTCTGGGCGGATGCCAACGGAGGATACGATGTGGCGACGGCTCTGAAGATTGCGCCGAAGCTGGCGGACATTGGCGTCCCCGTGCTGGAGCAGCCGTTGCCACCGAATCGCCTCGCCGGGTACCGTCAACTGAAACGGCAAGGGGCGCTGCCGATCATTATGGACGAAGGCGTTGTGTCGCCGGCGGACCTTGTGGAATTCATTCGCCTCGATCTACTCGACGGGGTGGCGATGAAACCCGCGAGGTGCGGTGGGCTTCTTCCGGCGAGACGGCAGGTCGAGCTTCTGAAGGATGCCGGGCTGATGTTTTTGGGGAGCGGGCTGACGGACCCGGGTGTCTCCCTGGCGGCGAGTTTAGCTCTGTACGGGGCGTACGGATTGCGCTTTCCTGCGGCGTTGAATGGACCCCAGTTTCTGGCGAAGAGCGTTTTGAAAAGGCCTTTCAAGCCGGTGAATGGAGAACTCCCTGTGCCAACCGGGCCTGGACTTGGAATTGAAGTGGATGAGGAAAAGGTCAAGGCGCTCGTCACCGCTTCATCACGCGCTGTATAGAACACCGAGAACGCAATTACATCACTTCCTGTGTGGTCTCTGCGCTCTCCGCGGTGAAATTGGAAAAAAGCGATACGCTGATGCGAAAGAAAAGGAGGGAAACATCATGTCGAAAAAAAGGCTCAACCGACGAGAATTCTTTTCCAAGACTGCTGCGGGGGCAGCGAGCCTTGCGTTCGCTTCCGTGGCGTCTCGATCGGGCCGAGTTCTGGGCGCCAACGATCGCATTTCCATAGGAGTAATCGGTTGCGGCGGCCGCGGACAATATCTCATGGGCGAAGCGAGGAAGTTCAGGGTCAAACTCAATGTCGCGTTGACCGCCCTCTGCGATGTGTGGCGGCTAAACCGCGAGCGTGCGGCGGCTAAAGTGACAGGCTGGACGGGA
>JABMQX010000080.1 GCA_013203085.1 bacterium
AAGTCTTTGAATACGCTCAGCGGCTGACGAAGGGGGGACGAGAGGCCCTGTAAGTGGGTGGACTTTCGGGAAAGTTCGGTGCCGCGCCTGTTCGGTATCCTGCGCCTCCGATCTACGTATGTTTCAACATCCAATCCTGTCACGATAACTCAGCTAACGAGCCCTCAAAGAGCTCGAAAAACGCTCGGCTCGCTCGCAGAACAAGTCCCAGGCCAGGCACGAGCTTATCACATATCTGAGAGACAATCGTCAGCGCGTAAGCTATCCCCGCCTGTGGCAGGGCTAAAGGCCGGCGAAAAGAAAGCTGTGGCGGCTCCCGTTGCGAGATCGAGCGCCAGACTGGAGAGATGCACGGCGTTGGCGCAGTGAGCGACATGCTCAAAACCAGGCGTCATGCACGCCATGGAGACGCGGGCACACCCCAAGGCAGCGGCTGATTCCAACGCAAAGCAGGCGTTTATTTTTCTCGAGGATTGTGGTAAAATAATAGTATAGAAGGAAAATGCGGAGAATCGGACAGGTTCTCCGCCATCCTCTTGACACGTCGGGTCACATGTGCCAGCCTTTTGTAACCGGAATCCGAGGGTGTCTCAGACACGGAACGGTTGCCCAGACGAAGGACGCTTCGAGTTGGAGATTATGGGAAATCAGAAGAAAAACATTGCGAGAAGCTTGCTCGTCGGCCTCATTTTGTGTGTCCCGTCTGTTCTTCCGGCTTCGCCGACCGATATCGTCATCAACGAGGTCATGTACAATCCGCCGGAGGATCTTTCAGGCGAAGAGCTGGAATTCGTTGAGCTTTACAACAGAGGGGCTGAAGACGTTGACGTCGGCGGCTGGCGGTTCACGGATGGTATAACTTTCACTTTCCCCGAGGGGACGGTGCTCGAATCCGACGCCTATCTGGTGGTCTGCTCCGACCCCATGGAAATGGTGTGGAAGTATGGAATATACAGCATCATTGGACCGTTCGAGGGCAGACTCGACAACAAGGGCGAACGCATTGCGCTTTCGGACAACTCGGCTGTTCCCATTCTAATTGACGAAGTGGAGTACGAGACCGGGGGAGAATGGCCGAGTGAGCCGGACGGAGACGGACCGTCTCTGGAACTGGTGAGTCCCTGGGCGGATAACAATATGGGTGGAAGCTGGCAGGGAAGTCAGCCGGCAGAGGATAACGGGACGCCCGGCGCCCGGAACAGTTGTTACCAGCAAAACCCTCCGCCGGTCATCACGGACGTCATGAGAAACCCAGTGGTCCCCACCTCTTCGCAGACAGTAACGGTCACGGCGACGGTCATTGACGATACGTCTGTGCAATCGGTTCACCTCGATTACGTTGTAGGCGACGACCCCGGTGGCGAAACCACGACGCTGGAGATGACCGAGCTGGGCGATGGGACATACTCGACGACCATTCCTCACCAGACCAACGGCACATGGGTTTGGTACAACATCGCGGCTATTGACGGATCCCTTGCAGTTGGATGGTGGCCCACTGGCGCCCCGGAGAAGAAGGCGTGGTATGTTGTTGACAATGTGCCGGCCATTGACGGCGACATTATCATCAATGAGATCATGTACCTCAACGACCCGATGAAGGAGGCGGAGCTCGAGTGGGTCGAGATTTTCAACGCGACGGCACACATTATTGACCTGAGCTGGTGGTGCTTTAAGGATGATGAGGATGCCCATTCGTTCTATCTGCCGATGGGGACGTTGCTTTCGGGAGGAGAGTTCCTGGTCATAAGCAACGATGCCGCGCAAGTGGCAGCGGCTTATGGCATTGACAATGTCGTCGGGGATTTCAGCTTTCGGCTGAGCGACGGCGGGTCACTGGTTCGACTCTTCAATGCAAACGGCGAGCTCATAGATTGGGTGGAATACGGGGATTCATCGCCCTGGCCCGATGAGGCGGACGGAGGGGGCGCTTCCCTGGAATGCGTGAATCCTTTTGTGGACAATTCTCTCTTCGAGAACTGGGGCCCGGGCGTTGACGGAGGCACTCCGGGCGCGGTCAACAGCGTTTATTCCCCCTACAATAACGATATGGACATCGTGATCAACGAGATCATGTATCACCCGGCTGACGGCAACGATGAGGCGCAGTTCATAGAGCTTTACAACAGGGGTTCCCAGACGGTTAGCCTGAGCGGCTGGCAGTTTACCCGGGGCATAACTCACACCTTCGAGGGGGGGACGAGCATTCCGCCGGGCGGGTTTATCGTTCTGTGCAAGGATGCGTCCGTGGCGCCTAAGCTTTACGACTTCTCGGCGCCCGCCGTTACCTGGCAAATGGGAAGGCTCGATCACGGAGGAGAGACGCTGGCTCTTGAGAACTCGGTCGGCGTAACCATTGACATCGTGAAATACAACGACATGCCGCCGTGGCCGGTGGCGGCGGATGGCTTTGGTTCTTCCCTCGAGTGCGTCAATCCCTTCGTTGACAACAACCACCCCAGAAACTGGCGGGCAAGCAGCGGCGAAGCCTTCTGGCAGTTCGTTCGGAGAACGGGGACAGCTACCTCCAGCCAGCTATACTTCTACATG
This sequence comes from bacterium, assembly GCA_013203085.1. GTDB lineage: Bacteria > Auribacterota > JABMQX01 > JABMQX01 > JABMQX01 > JABMQX01. The sequence goes on from JABMQX010000080.1 coordinate 2,551, forward strand.
CTTGAAGCAGGTGAATGTCTAATTGACGACGTGTCAATCACCGAGGCGGGCGGGACGGACAACTACGTCCCGAACGGAGACTTCGAAACGGACGACTCCGGGTGGCAGAAAACCGGCAATCATTCCTGGTCGTACCGTCAAATAGGGGGAGCTCATTCGGGGAATGCTTGCATGCATATCGTCGCGACCGACGGGGGAGGAAGCTGGAGCGATAGCGTCAACGTTTTCACCGTACCTGACCTTGTCGAAGGCGAGGAGTACGTTTTGTCCTTCTGGGTGAAGCACGCGAAAGGGGGAACGAGGTTCTATTCTCGTCTTTCGGGAGGAGCTCTGGGTGGGCAGACGATTCTCGCTGGCAGCGGCTTGCGGAACTCTCCCGGAAAAGTCAATGGCGTGTTTTCCCTTGACCTACCGCCCTTCATCTCTCTGGTGGAACACATTCCGAACATGCCCAAGCCCGCCGAAGTCGCCAAGATCGTAGCACAGGTTGAGGACGACGTTGAGGTGAGCGCTGTAATGCTCGATTACAAATCCGCCCTGGAGGAAAACTGGACAAGGGTCCAGATGCGCGACGACGGACTGAATGGGGATGCGGTCGCAGGGGACGGGCTTTACACGGGGATGACCGGGACGTATCCTTCTCAGACAATCGTGCGGTACGTCGTCAGCGCCGTGGATGGCGGCGGGCACGGCACACGCAGCCCGGAGCAAAATCATCCCACCAAGCCGAACCACGCGTACTTCGTTTACGACCGGGATGTCGTCTCGAAACTTCCGGTTTACTTCCTGACTGTTCCTACCATGGGAAGCATCAACCCGTATAGTGATAACTACCACCCCGCGACTTTCGTGTATCAAGGGCGGGTTTACGAGAACGTGGGCATCCGGTACCGGGGCCAGACCTCCCGCGCCTATAAGAAAAAGTGCCTGAAGTTGCGCTTCAACACGGGCGATTTGTTTACAGGCTCGTTCTACAACGGTCTGAGGTCAATAAACCTACAGGCGATGTGGGCGGACAAGTCCTATCTCCGGGAAAAGCTTGCGAACGACTTGTTCAAGAAGGTGAAGTTTGGTGAGAACAACGACAGGAATGCGGCGTATTGTGAGACTCGCCACGTTGTCGTTTACATCAATGGGCAGTACTGGGGCATGTTCCTGGAGCTGGAGGCGCCGGGGAGAAGGTACTTGAAGCGAAACCGCAGGGACGACACCGGCAACCTTTACAAAGCTTACAGCACAGGGATCAACGACAGCGGCTTTGAGAAGAGAACCAACGAAACGGATGGGAGCAAAGCGGACCTGTCGGCGTTCTTGGGGGGAATAAACAACACGTCTGCGTCGCTGATCACCGATTACCTGAACACTCACGCCGATGTGGAGTCGCAGATAGCCTACAACGCGGTCAATTCCGTCATCAACAATTCCGACCAGCCAGCGAAGAATTATTTTCTGTACC
>JABMQX010000739.1 GCA_013203085.1 bacterium
GACAGTTCGGTCCCTATCTGTCGTGGGCGCAGGATATTTGAAGAGATCAGTCCCCAATACGAGAGGACCGGGATTGACGGACCCATGGTGTTCCAGTTGTCCCGCCAGGGGCACTGCTGGGTAGCTATGTCCGGAAGGGATAAGCGCTGAAAGCATCTAAGCGCCAAGCCTCCTCTAAGATTAGATATCCATGGCACGCCGCAAGGTGTGCCGAGAGACCCCTTGAAGACTACAAGGTTGATAGGCCAGGTGTGTACGAGCGTATATATAAAGGCTCTTAGCTAACTGGTACTAATAGGTCGAATGCTTGACCTTGCACTCATAGGCTCGGGTTCGCCACCTCGCCCCTATCGGGCGAGGGTGAGTGCCCGAGGCGTGCGCCATTCGACGCGCCTCCAAGCCAATATTCAGTTGTCTGTATTTTTTCGCTCTTTGATGGTTTTCTTGGTGGCCACAGCGGAGGGGGCACACCTGTTCCCATCCCGAACACAGAAGTTAAGCCCTCCAGCGGCGATGGTACTGCACACAAGAGTGTGGGAGAGTAGCACGTCGCCAAGAATTAGCAGCAAACCCCGCTTCGGCGGGGTTTGCTGTTGATAATCAGCGCCTTCAAGAGCAATGGGGAATCTTTTGCAGGCATTGACCCGTTTGTGACCCTGACAACGGCGCGGGCGACTAAAAAAGGGCTTGCTGCAATTGATCTGGAGAAGCGTTTTCCACTCCAGCGATGTTGCAGCCCAATCCGGGATCAACCCTTTTGAGCTCCACTCGGTTGCTGCTGACATGAAATCTCGTCGGAGCGTGGAGACAGAGTTGTCGCACGGTATCAGCTCGGTCGCGCTCTTCCCTGCCCAGGAATTGCTCCCGAAGCTCCTTCAGAAGGAGTCCCGCTGACAGATACCTCCTCAGGCCGTTCCAGCGCTTCCGATGGGCGAAGCAGAAACATAGGGCCCGGTCCGCAGCGACGACCGCTTTAGACCCGTTGCCGAACCTGATAAGGGCGTCATGCTTTTTCCACACTTCCTGCTTTCGCCGTTTCACCTGAGAGGTTACTCTCTCGGGAGCAGCCAACTCGCGGACTACCTTGTCCAGCTCGGTAACTTCGCCCACGAAATCCCCTCGACATGCGACGCTGAGAAAAGCATCGAGTTCTCCGATCGTCTTTCCGCCGGGTTTTCTGCGGAAAGCGTACTCGATAAGAAGCCCCAGGGCCAGGTTCCCGATCTCGCCGTTTGCCCACAGGCCAAGTCGCTCGTTGGCTTCGCGGATATAGCCCTCCGAAATGTCGCATCCCAGGAATTGCCTTCCCAGCGTCAAAGACACCTTGCAGGCGGTCCCGCTCCCCGCAAAGGGGTCAACCACAACATCGCCGGGTTTGCTGCAGCACCTGATGATTTTCTCCGAGATTTCCTCGGGGAACACTGCGGGATGGGTGGTTTGCCCCGTTGAGCCGTACGCGACCCTCTCTGCTTGCCATACGTTTCCGGGGTTCCTGCCGAGCACATGGTTCCGACCGTCGTACGACACCGCCTTTTCTCTCACCTCGTCGAGCTGAAACAGCGGCTTGGAGCAGTTTGGACCCGCTTTGACGAACCAGAGGATTGTCTCATGCCTGTTGGTGAACTTGCTCTTGAAGGCCATGCTGCCAAAGTAGTTCCAAACGATTCTGTCCCATAGAACGAATCCACAATCGCTGAACGTAGGGAGGCTGAGCGAATCCAAAAGGAGTATGCCGTCATTTCCAGTCGCCGGCCTTTGATGACGGCTCTCAGTGTAACCTGTCTGCCAGAAGATTGAACCCCCCGGCTTGACGACCCGGGAGAGCTCAAGGATCACTTCGCGCAGGAAGGAGCGGTATTGCTCAATCTCCCGAGCGTCAGAGGAACCCCTGTATCGGCGTCCGATGTTGTAAGGTGGGCTGGTGTGAACCAACGCTGCCGAATCGGCGGGGCATCTGGGCAGAACATTCCTGCAATCGGCCCGGACTAAAGCGCGGAAATCGCCCTGGTCAGTGAACTTCCGGGCGATGTCGCGCATTTGCACTTCGTACATCTTCACTCTCTTGGCGGCCTTTCGGCTATCAGGTCCAGCCGAATCAAGAACTGCTCTGTAACATAATCTATGTGCTCGCGAGCAATGCGATGGCGCACGAGTAGGTGAGTCTCTGCGGTTTCCAAAGGTCTCAAAATGGTGTGCTTCGCCCCGTGTTTCGCCATGAAGTCAGACCAGGGGCGCGCGAACTCAGGGGTTTCGTGATCGAAGGGCTGCCGCTCCGACAATGGCAACGTCCTGATCCAATCTTGAGCCTCAGGATTCTCTCGCAGAAAATGGACCGCCGCCCGGTATCCGCGATGTAGGTGGCCAGTCCGGTTACTGTCGTCGAGGTTATCGGCAATCACAACCGCTCTGCGGGACAATGCATCACCTCTATGCCTGCACCATTCAAGAAACTCCTGGCACTCGGGATGCTTAGTCGCTCTCGCCATGCGCAACACCCTCCTTTGCGATTTCCACTCATCTGCAATTCCGACCCTTGTCGCAACCGTTTGTCAATAGCGATGTGGGACTTGTCTATGGGTCGGCGAGCCGAAAGTCAGGCGTAAGTCACTTCAGCTCGATTCTATAGAACTTCCATATAGTCGCCGTGGCGGCATCCGTCCAAGAAGTCGTCAAGCTCTGGGACAGGACGATGTCCTCCTTCATCCACTCGCCGGTCAACAGGTCTGCACGCGAGGAGACGTTGAAGGTGTCTCCCGGGCGGCTTGTCCAGATAACCTGAATTCCGCCTCCGGTCACCCCTGCGCATGCGGTGAAGGGGAAGACGGGGGGGACGTACTCGTGGGCCCCCATGTCCGCCTTCCAGGAGAACATGGATTTCACGGGGAAGATACGCGGATTTCCGTCCGGATCGAGTGTCTCCCACATCCAACCCTCGTTCCTGCCAGCATCAATGCAGGGTGAGGCGGGCGAAAGGCGATAGTCGTTGTCATTGTAAGTGTAGGGATCGTCATCCGCCCCGTCGGGATCAACGAATCCGGGGTCTTCGGCAGTATTCCCTTCACCCTCACCGGTAAAGTCCTGGATACAAGAATAGATGGGTTCCTTCGAGTCATAAAGCTGTGCGCCATTCGGGGCGCTATTTCCCCAGATGATGCAGTTGCAGATAAGGCCGTCGCACTCGTACAGCCCTCCACCGCGTCCAGCCAGGTTCCCGACGACCGTGCTGTTCCGGAGTGTGCCGTCGAAATGATACAGTCCACCTCCAAAATCTGCCAAATTTCCCGCGATGATGCAGTTGGTGATTTCAGGGCTGCCATTCGAGCAACAAACGCCGCCGCCGGGGCCATACTTCGCTGCATTACCGGCAACTATGGAATTGATGAACACCGCGTTCGATTCGACCAGGTAAACTCCGCCACCGTACATCGCTTGATTATCTCGTATCGTGCAAGCGTTGAAAACGGGTGTTGCTCGCCAGCAATAAACTCCACCCCCACGATATGGGTCCCAGAATGTGTATGAAGCTCCCGCCGTGGTTACATCACCGCCTTCGATGATGCAGTGTTTCATCTCCGAGCCATCCTCTGAGAGAACAAACCGCAGGCCCTTTCCGCCCACGAACGCAATTGGCAAGTGTGTGGTTCCCAGAGCAAGCAATCTCCCAATGACGACGAGCTTTTTACCCTCCATTCTGACCTCGACGCCGGGCTCGATTGTGAGGGTGTCAAATTCACGGACATATACCGGCCCATCGAAAATGTAGGGAGACGTTTCCATCGCCCACGTGCCGTAAGCCCTGCCTGACACACGGCTTTGGAGAGCTGGGTTTATTGTCTCATATCCTGAAGGCGACTCCGCAGCCAAGCTGCATTGCACGGAGGCAACCGCAGCGCTGGCCGACGTCCCTTCAGGGCACTCGTACGCGCCGATATCCACTTGCGACCCCGAAATGCGAGGTTTGCCCGCGATGTCGCGTTGGAATTCTCCGGGAATTCTTGTGGAGTCACCGGCGTCTATGCACGGGGAGCCGGACGCGAGACTGTAGTCGTTCGCGGAAGGATCGGCAAAGAGGGGATCCTCGCTGATATTATCTCCTTCTCCGGGCCACCTGTTTCCCATGGCACACCGAACAGGGCGGATCCGAGGATAGTCGTAATCAATGTCAACAACATTGTCCCATAGGACAGAGTTGATGACTTTCAATGTGCAAGGGTAGTACTCATCATCAGCCGTGCACCAAAGGCCTATCTTCGAGTTGACGATAGTACAGTTAAGAATCTCAAGGGGGACGAGCGACGGCTTTGAGGTCCGTGGGCAGTCAATAGCCACGCCGTAACCATCGGGATTCTTCACGACGGCGCCCCGTAGAAAAACTGACGAGCTCCACGCC
>JABMQX010000740.1 GCA_013203085.1 bacterium
CTCTGTGTTCTCTGCGGTGAATCTCTCCCAAGACTGAGGCCATACGGGTTACTCTCTTGGTGTGAAAGTACTTGACAAAGATGCAGGCGACTTGTTTTACTGATGTTCAGCGTCGCGGGGTGGAGCAGTCTGGTCAGCTCGTCGGGCTCATAACCCGGAGGTCATTGGTTCAAATCCAACCCCCGCTACCAATTGAAGTCGTGCAGGGACAGGCACTTAGGTCTGTCCCTGTTTTCTGCGCTCTGGCCGACTGTAGCAAGGATGTGGCAGAATTGGCTTGGCGTGGACTGTGGGGAGGGGCCATGGCAACAAAGCAGCAACGCCATGGCCAGTATCTACGAACGAGGACGTATGCGGTGGATGATGACCTGATCTTCCGCAAGCAACTCAAGGCCGTCGTCTCGCCGAACGGTAGTTATCATGGGTGCTAAGTCGCTTTTTCGCCGCATTTTTACCTCACCCAGTTGTTTTGACCTAACCCGGAGGCAAATGACCATACTCGGCTATCGGGAGGCGGTCAATCAAAACCTTAATCTGGAAGAAGACAGTGAGCGGAGCGCTCCATGCGTAAGGTTCTGAGGTTGCTGTGCTGGGCCGGCATCTCTGCTCACATGATGGATGTAGCAGTCTGCCCGAGAAGTGCTTTCGCGAGCAAGATTTTGCCACCTAGGCAGCGAAACTTGGCAAAACCAGTCTTGCGCATGGGAAGAGAGCGTAAAACCGGGCACTTTTCGAGCCGCCCTCCCCACCAGGCGACCACAAGAGCTACTGGTCAGACACACTCATAGGGAAGGAACCCGCGACGCCTTCGCTGGTTAGCCAGTTCCTCCCGTATGGGTCTGCCGTGTCTGAAAGGGCTTGGACGACTGTAGTCAGCGGCTTCTCAGCGATCATGTTTCCAGAAGGAAACACCTGTGCACTGACATCAACAGGGGCGGCAAGTGGCTATTGCTTTGAGGGAGATTCTAACCGCCTGAAAACCAGCCTCTTACAGCCACGAGTGTGTCATGGCATACCGTGTGCTATGAGACTATGCGTCTATTTGTGAGAATCTATGCTGTCTCAGTTGTGTTCAAATCAGGCAGCAAAAAGGAGTGTGGTAAGGCAGGCCTTTTGCACTCCTCAGAGAAGTAAGAATTCACGAAAACCTTGGATTACAGGCGGCTTATTCTCTCCGCCTCGTCAAACAACCGAGTGGTTGTGGCGAGCGAGAGGAAAAGCTGTGTCTCTTACGTCCCAAGGGATCAAGTAGTCCGTATTTCCTGAGAAAGGGAGGGTCCCCCAAATGATAAACCAGTTTCATCCATTCGTGAAGTTGTTCTCGTGGTTGTGCAACCTGTCATGTGGAAAGAACCCGGGCAGGATTGTTGTCGCGTTAGCTACTCTGTCTGCTGTGGTGTTGGTGGCTACGCCGGTCCGGGCAGATCCAATCGTATGGCAACTCACGCACGAGTTCTCCGGCGCCACGCCACCCGAGGGGATACTCAAAGTCATTCTCAAGGACAACGGGTCGAATACTGTAGAGCTCACTGTGGACGCCACGTTGTTAGTAGGCTCGGAGTTCGTCGGTGCGTTGTACTTGAACGTTGACCCGTCGCTTGACCCGACCGGCCTCACGATTACGGATACAGGGGGGCCTTCTTCTTATGCCTCACCCTCGATTGGCCAGGGAGTGGACGCTTTCAAGGCTGATGGTGACGGGTTTTTCGACATCCTGATGGACTTCGACAATAACAATTCGGACGCGCTTAGCGCCGGAGAGTCGGCTCTCTTCACGATCCAGGGAGCTGGTCTTTCCCAAAGTTCCTTCTTATATCTGAGCGCAAACGGTGGGGGAGAACACGGCCCCTTTTTAGTTGCCGCCCATGTTCAGGGAATCGGTGATGATGGGGACGATAGCGGCTGGGTCACCACGAACGGCGAAGTTCCCGAAGCCTCCACAATGGTCCTGTTCGGCAGCGGGATGCTTGGATTGTTCGGTTTCGCGAAACGCCGGTTCCGGTCTCTGACAGGCCGCTAAACGGCGGAGCCTTTCATCCGAAG
>JABMQX010000741.1 GCA_013203085.1 bacterium
CCAATTCGCCTGCTTCTACTTTTCTCTGTCCGAAAATCGGTCCGAAGCTCTCTCGCTCGAGGTCCTCAAAGAACATGGCTCGTCCGACCTCCCCTCGCAGCCTCCGAACCTCTCTAATGCCCATGGCGCCGAGGACCTCGATGAGCTGGCTTCTCCATGACCCTGCCAGGTTGATGATTCGCTGGGTGGCGTAATCGAGGTCAATACTGCCCAGCTCGACCGGACACTCCAATCCTCTTTGGCATGAGCCGCAGACCCGACATTCGAGAGCAATGGGGATGGGCATGTCGATCCCGACCAGGTCCGCCCCGCAGATGATTTCTTTGGCCATGTGCTCCGCGAGGGCGATTCCGCCGGAAGCGATGAGCGTTACCTCGTCGCGGACTCGAGCCAGCACAAGGGCGAGGTGAGCCTCGCGGGTGGCGCGAATGATGTGCCGGGGGCATGTTTCCTCCCATTCCTGCCCGACCTCGTCCGCGTAAAGATGGATAACTTCGATGCCTTCCCCGGTCAGTTGCAAAACACGTCGGGCGGACTGGCGATTGAATCTCACCCGCACTGCCACCAGCAGTGACGGATTCACCTTCTTGATAACTCCTCTTTTCTCAATGACCTCCTGAGCGTCCTCAATCTCAACCATTCTAACTCTTTTCAACCAGGGGTCTTGCGAGTCAAACTTGCCGTCAAGCAGAGGAACAATGGCGTCGGCGAAGGGTTCAAAGGAGTCCGTCAGGTCCATCAACCGGATGATGGAGAAATTGCCGAGCCGGTGAGCGGCGCCGGCGGAAGCGAGAGCGACGGGCGCAGGAAGCTTCAGATAGGGTGAAACTTCAAAAACCAGCGGCACAGGGACTTCCAGCAACGGAGGGGGTTCTTTCAGCTCGCCCTTCTTGCCGAAGCGCAGGCGTGGAAGCTTGCGTCCGACGTCCACTGATGTGCTGATATACTCCCGCCCGTGGATGCCGTCTCGCGTGGGTCGGACGATCTCCGACATATCGGTCCACATCGAGTCGAAATCCGGCCCGAAGAAGGGCCCGCCGTATCCCGCGCCTGACACGGGTATTTTGCCGGTCTCCGCCTGATACCAGGTTGTGGATATGATGTCCGCACTCCAGAAGCGGTCCCCGAGAGCTTCGAATTCCGGGTTGACTTTCCGGGAGAGGAGGCCTTTGGTGCAGCTCTGCACGCAGCAGAGACAGTTCTTGCACTCGTAGAGATAATCCAGGTAGCCTTCGATTTTGCGGACGCGGTCATCCTCGTCGTTGTAACAATCGTAAATGCACTCCCTCTTGACGCAATTGTGGCATGCGGAGCAGTCTTCGCGTCGGTCAACGATTCCGTACTTGCCGACCCGCTTAAATTTCGGAGGTGCAGGATAGGTTGGTATCTGGTATTTCCCTGACACGGAATATATCTCCTTAGCCACGCCTTAGGCGTGGTTTCACCCGGGAAGAAAAGGCCCAAACCGGACTGTAAACACGCCAAAAGGGTGAAACGTTCCGGGACGGCCCCCACGCCGGACAGCAGAAACCGATAACGCAGCATCCGGCGGAGCTCATGAGACAGATATTTTCGCGTAGTCCAGCAGTTCCGGAAGGGACTCCTCCCTTCCTCTCGCCCAGAGATGAATCCCTTTTGCACCGTTGAGACTTCTGACCTGTTCGATCATCTCGGCGGCGATAAGGAGTCCTTCCCGCTCACCATCGGGAGCATCGCTCAGCCGACGGATGACAGCTTCAGGGATATTCATTCCCCGATAGGTCTCGCTGAGATTCTTCGCTTCTTCGGCGGACTTCAGCCACATTATGCCCGCCATCAGGCAAGCCCTGTCCGGCACTCCCTTTTCGCCCACCAATTTGAGCCATTCCCGAAACCGGGATAGGTCGAAGACCGGTTCAGTAATGATGAAGTCAGCCCCGGCTTTGACCTTTTTCTCCGCTCTCAACACCCTCAATTCAATGGGCCCCGCGAAGGGGTTGGCAGCGGCGCCAATCGAGAAGGAGATCGGCATCTCAATTCTCTGGCCACTCGCCAGGAGCCCCTCGTCCCGCATTGCCCGAAAGATGTTTATCGCCTGAATCGAATCCACATCGTAAACGCCCCGAGCCTGCGTTTCAGCGGTGAGAGCCTGATGGTGGCCTGACAGGACAAGCACACTGCCGATCTCCATCGAAACAGCCCCCAGAAGTGCAGATTGAAGCCCGATGCGGTTCGCATCGCGGGTCAACATCGTCATCACCGGGTCCACTCCTGCG
>JABMQX010000742.1 GCA_013203085.1 bacterium
GGCCCCGGCCCCACAGGCGAGCAGGGGGTCATTCTCATCTTCCTCTCCGCGTTCTCCGCGCTCTCTGCGGTGAGTTCATGTCCGCCCGAGAGTGAGGTGTTAGAACAAACCCCCGGATTTGCTTGACATCGGGCAAAAGGCTTTGTAATATCTCACTGAGGGAGCAAGCGCACAATCCAGCCCGTTGAATTGCAGGGAAGGAATGATATGAACCCCTCCGTTGTGATGCCTCTTACTGTTTCTCGCACACTGCTGATTCTGGCGCCGTTAATTCACAATGCCATAACAGCAGCACAGGTCCCCGACATAGGGCCCAAGCCTTCGAAGGGGTTCACCTTCGCGCGAGTCTCCTCAGCTCCTCCTATGACACAGTTTCAATGATGCAGGGTTCGCAATAATGCTGAGAGGCGCCGTGAGCGGGTCGAAGTGAAAGGCCGATTAGTGGGGAAAGGCCGATAATTCTCAGATACTGGGGGGCGCATTTTGCGGGAGGTGGTCCTTTATGCCGATTTACGAATACCGAGCTAAAGACCAAAAAAAGGCTTGCGAACATTGTTTGGGAAGCTTCGAGGCAACTCAACGTATGAACGACGCACCCCTGTGCACGTGCCCCGTCTGCGGGGGACCAGTAGTCCGGGTCATCTCTCAATTTTCCGTTTCTGCGGTTCCATCAACCCGATCCCTCTTGAGCGATAAGAGCATCAAGCGCCACGGTTTCACCAAGCTCGTCAACGAAGGAGACGGTAAATTCAGAAAGATATGACGGGGAATGTGTCCGGAAGTTGAAGTGTATCCGGGGAAGGGGGGTTTTCCTCCAGGACAGGCAGAAAGAGAAATGGTTTCCCTTCCACGGTCAGTAGCGGAGACCGACGCCGATGAGCCGACGTGATGCGGAAAATATGACGCGGACCGTTCTTCAGCACGCCCAACGGATGGCGCAGGAGTGGAACGCGAACGCCGTGATAGTCTGCGCGGACGTTTTTTCCTCTCCGACGGAAATCGTGAGGCATTTCTCAAGCGGTCCGACGCTCAAAACCGTAATCGCCACGCGCGACTCGCAGCCTTTCCGCGATACCCTCTCTGACTCCTTCGAGATTCTCCAGATTCCCAACGTTGACTTGACCCGAATAGGCCAAATAAAGATGGCGATTCTGCTGGGAGTTTCGCGGGGGCGGCTACTACGAGGGGACAAGTTGATTTGCCTATCGGGCATTGCCCGAAGCGGCAACCTCGACACGATGCTCTTCACCAAAGTGGGCGAGGAGTTCGAGATGTTTGCCGCTACCGGCGGGGAACAACTTGGCGAACATCGTAATCCCGAAACCTTTGAAAAGGTATTGGATATATCCCTGGAACTCGGCCGGGAGGGACGGGCAGGCAAGCCTGTGGGAGCGATCTTTGTGATAGGAGACACTGAGCGGGTCGAAGAGTTCTCAGAGCCACTGATGTTGAACCCTTTTCAGGGACATCCCGAAGAGCAGCGGAACATCCTCGCCCCATCCTTGAGAGAAACCGTCAAGGAACTCTCGGCCTTGGACGGGGCGTTTTTGATTCGGGATGACGGTGTGGTGGAGGCGGCTGGTGTATTTCTGCGTTCGGTTATTTCCGGCAGCGTGTTGCCCGGGGGGTTGGGCGCGCGCCACAGGTCAGCGGCGGCAATCACGGCCGCCACCAACGCCACCGCGGTCACGGTCAGCGAATCCACGGGAAGCGTGACTGTTTTCCGGGAGGGCAAGATCATAACCCAGATCGAAAAGCCGCGCGAAACCGGTTCCATGACGTCCGGGGCGCGACATTCCCCTTAATGGCGGCAGTGCGGAGAAGCTCATCCCGCGAGCCGGCCCGACCAGAAAATCGGAAAGATGAGCCTCCTGAGCAAGAGTCCGATGGAGGTGCCAAGATGAACCACTCGACAAAGGAGTTCGAATCTCTCAGAAGAATCGCAGTCATTGGCAACTACCTTCCCCGCCGGTGCGGTATCGCGACTTTTACAACAGACCTCTGTGAAGCTATGGCTTCTAAGGCGCCCGATGTGCACGTGGCGGCGCTGGCTATCAACGATGTGCCTGAAGGCTATCGCTACTCTCCCACAGTGCGATTCGAGATCTCGCAGAATCGGCTGGCGGATTATCGGCTCGGCGCCGACTTCGTCAACATGAACCAATTCGACCTGGTTTGCGTTCAGCATGAGTACGGAATCTTCGGCGGCAATGCGGGAAGCCATATATTAGTTCTCCTTCGCCGGCTCAGAATGCCGATAATCACGACGCTGCACACCGTCCTGAAAGAGCCAACGACCGAACAACGGCTTGTCTTAAAGGACCTCGGGGCTCTTTCCGATCGCCTTGTCGTCATGAGCGACACGGCTGCGACCTTTCTCAAGGAAATCTACGACGTGCCCGAATCGAAAATCGCCTTCATACATCACGGCATCCCGGATGTTTCTTTCATGGACTCGAGTTTTTACAAAGACCACTTCGGGGTGGAGGGACAAAGAGTCATCCTGACGTTCGGTTTGGTCTCGCCCAACAAGGGAATCGAGTACATGATCGAGGCCCTGCCAGCGGTGGTTGAAAAGTACCCCGACGTTGTTTACATCGTTTTGGGCGCAACCCACCCACATATCAAGAGAACCTGCGGCGAGGAATACCGTCTCCGACTCCAGAGCAGGGTCATTGACCTCCGACTGGAGGAAAACGTCATGTTTCAAAATCGGTTCGTCGAGCTTGAGGAACTACGTGAATTTCTCGGCGCCGCCGATCTCTACGTGACCCCGTACCTCAACGAGGCTCAGATCGTCTCCGGCACGCTTGCCTATGCCCTCGGAGCTGGCAAGGCTGTCGTTTCCACTCCCTACTGGTATGCCCAAGACATGTTGGCCGACAAGCGAGGCCGGTTGGTTCCCTTTCGGAGTGCCGAAGACCTCGCTTCGCAATGCATCTACCTGTTCGATAACCCGGTCAAGCGCAACGCGATGCGCAAACGGGCTTACACCTATTCCAGGGAGATGGTATGGAAGGAAGTCGCCCGACAGTACCTGAAGCTCTTCGCC
>JABMQX010000743.1 GCA_013203085.1 bacterium
ATATATGCGGGAAGGAGCGATAAAGAAAACCGTCCAGCGAGAGGCCTCCGCATGCAAAGGGTGCGGAGTTTGCATGGCAACCTGCCCCAAGCTGGGCATCTTTGTTCGGAACTTCAAGCTTGACCAGATCGGAGCTATGGTAGAAGCGGCGCTAGTTGAGCCGATTTTGTCGTCAGCATGCATTGATCCGCGTTAATCTGCGGTTATCCGCGGTTGTGTTAGGGACACCTGGGAGGAAGTTAACCGGAGATGAACGCAGATGCACACAGATTGAACAGATGAGGATGCCGTGGAGGGAAACGATTTCGAGCCGATCATCGTCACTTTTTGCTGCAATTGGTGCTCTTATGCGGGAGCGGACCTTGCCGGAACGTCGAGGCTTCAGTATCCCCCCAACATCCGAATCATCAGGGTCATGTGCTCCGGAATGGTTCACCCGAACCTCGTCATTGATGCTTTGACGAAGGGAGCCGATGGTGTCCTGGTCTGCGGCTGCCATCCGGGAGACTGCCATTATATTGACGGCAACCTCAAAGCTGAAAAACGAGCCGAAGCCATCGAGCTGATGCTCGAAGATTTCGGACTCGAGCCGGAGAGATTCAGGTTGGAGTGGGTCTCCGCCTCGGAAGGGCCGAGGTTCGCCCAGGTCGTCACCGAAATGGTGGAGCAAGTTAAGTCAGTAGGCCCGAGTCCCTACAGGACATAACAGGGGGTATCCATGGAAGTCGAGGAAGTCAAGCACTTGGAGAACGAAAAGTACATGTGGGACGGCGCAATCTACGACACGGAGGAGGAGGCAGAAAACAAAAAGGCCGAGTACCAAGAAAAGGATTTCCAGGTTCAACTCTTTGAACAGGAGGGCAAGTACCTGCTTTACACAAGACGAGTGGTGACGGAGATCGTCCTCGAGGGGGAGGCGCCACCCTGAGCCGAGACGGCTTTCCATCGCCGAAGATGCTTGTTAAGAATAGCTCACATATAACCTGAGGAGGTGCAAAATGCCAGTCAAAGTTGCCGAAGAATGGCTGAACATCTGCGGAGGGTGCGAGGTTTCGATCCTCGACATCGGGGAACCGCTCCTCGACCTTCTGCCGGAGCTCGAGTTCGTGCACATGCCCGTTTTGATGGACCACAAGTATTTCGGGCAGACGGGAGAGGGCACCGAGCTTGAGATTCCCGAGGCGGACATCGGGATCATCAGTGGTGGCGTCCGAAACGAGAAGGAAAAGCACGTCGCTGAGGAGATGAGGAAGAAAACCAATACCCTCATAGCCCTCGGTTCGTGCGCGTCCTTCGGGGGTATCCCCGCCATGGCAAACATGTGGACGCTCGAAGAGCTTTACGACAAAGTTTACAGAGGTTCCAAAACGACCGAATCTGCGGATACCCCTTCGGAGAATCTGCCGCCCCTTCTCGACCGGGTCTATGCTGTGGATGAAGTGGTCAACGTTGATGTTTCCATCCCCGGATGCCCCACCAATCCGGACCTCATCGTCGAGGCCCTCACCTGCCTGTTAGAGGGCAAACCTTTCGAGCTGCCCGAGAAGAGCGTCTGCGACGATTGCCCGGTCAAGCGGGAGAAAAAGGCGGACATTGGACAAATCAAAAGACCTCTCGAATCAATGGAGTTCAAGCAGGGGGAACCGTGGGAGAACACCCGCTGTTTCATGGAACTGGGCTACCTTTGCTTAGGACCGGTAACTCGTTCCGGATGTGCTCGCACGATTGACGGTGGGGTGAAAGTCCCGAGGTGCGTCCAGGGATATATGACCTGCCGGGGCTGCTTCGGCCCCATCCGCAAAGGCGCCAATCCCCTGGTGGATATGCTCGGAGCGATCTCATCCATCGGGTTGAATCCGAGAGAGGTCATAGACAGAAGAGCTCTGTTGAACCGGTACATCGGCGGGCAGAAGCGGCTGCGTCCGCTCCCGAAAAGGCCCGCAAGATAAGGAGGAAAACAGATGGGAAAAACCATTACCATTGCACCCGTAACAAGGATAGAAGGGCACGCCAAGGTCACCATCAACCTGGACGATTCCGGAAACGTCTCCGATACCTTCGTGAACGTCGTGGAGCTGCGTGGATTCGAGCAGTTTGCCATCGGCCGCCCGGTGGAGGAGATGCCCCGGATCGTCACCAGCATCTGCGGCGTTTGCCCCTGGTCACACCACCTGGCATCAGCAAAAGCGAACGACGCCATCTTCGGCGTTGAGCCCCCAAGCGCAGGGCGCAAATTACGCGAGCTTTGCAATGCGATCGCCTTTACCGAGGAGCACATTCTGCACTTCTTCTTCCTCGCAGGTGCAGATTTTGTCATGGGACCGGACGCCGATTATTCCGTCAGGAACGTCTTTGGCATCGCCAATGCCAACCCTGAAATCGGAAAGAAGGTCATCAGGTCCCGTCACCTCGGGGCGCAAATGCTCAACATCGTTTCCGGGAAGTCCATTCACCCGGTTACAGCGGTCCCGGGAGGCTTCAGCAAGCCCCTGATGGAGGAAGAACGGGACAAGGTGCTGCCGATGGCGGAGGAGGTATTGGAGTTTGCGAAATTCGCCATATCCTTCGCCAAGGAGAACCTGTTCTCCAAGTACCTCGATACCGTCAATACTCTCGGTGTCATCAACACCGGCTTCTTGGGCACGGTAACCGAAGACGGCGCCCTCAACCTTTACGACGGCAAGCTCAGGCTCATGAAGCCCGACGGCAGCTACGAGGAGTTTGACGCAAGGGACTACACCGAGTATATCGGCGAACATATCGAGCCGTGGTCGTACCTGAAGTTCCCCTACGCGAAGCAGTGGGGCGAGTTCTCCATGGACCTCGATTCGCCCAGCGGCATCTATCGCACCAATACGCTCGCCCGCCTCAACGTTTGCGACAAGATCGCCACGCCGCTTGCTCAAGCGGAATTCGAGGAATATCGCAGCAAATTCGGGCGGCCCGTTCAGCAAACGTTGCTGTACAACTGGGCCAGGCTCATCGAGCTGCTTTATAACGCCGAGCTTGCGGTGCAACTGCTCAACGATCCGGAGATCACAAGCAAAGAGACAAGGGTTGCGGTGACACCCCGGGCGGCAAGAGGAGTCGGCTGCGTGGAAGCTCCCAGAGGAACGCTGATCCACGATTACGAGACCGACGAGAACGGACTCATCACGGATTGCAACCTCATCGTCGGTACCACGCACAACAACGCTCCCATCAACATGTCTGTCAAGCAGGCGGCGAAATCCCTGATCAAGGATGGGAAATACGACCAGGGAATCCTGAATCGCGTGGAAATGGCCATTCGAGCTTACGATCCGTGCCTCTCCTGCGCCACGCACGCCTTCGATGGGAGACTCGCCGTGAAGCTGGATATCGTGGATGCATCTGGGGAAGTCATTGCCACACTTGAG
>JABMQX010000081.1 GCA_013203085.1 bacterium
AGCACGCAGAGGACGCAGAGGGGAAGCCAAGAGTTGGACCGGATAACAGGATGGACCGGATAATCCTGAAAATCGTGTTAATCTTGTCTGACATTGCTCTGCGCTCTCCGCGCTCTCTGCGGTAAGTCCATCTCCCCCCAATCTCGCATGGGGGTTGACGGTCGCTTCTGCGTGAGTTAACATATGTGTTTGCCTTCCTGACTTCCCGATTGCGGCTGTGAAAGAGCCTCTGGCGCGTCTTTGCCGCACGAAGGAGATGCACAGTATCAGGAGGTCGGAATCGTCGCAGACATATTCATTCAGCGGTGTGTCCCGGCCGAAAAAAAGGCGAGTTTTAGGAGTATCATGAAAGACAAGATTCTTATCAGGGGTGCTCGCGAGCATAACCTGAAGAACATAGACCTGGAGATTCCCAGGAACAACCTCGTCGTTATCACGGGTCTCAGCGGTTCGGGGAAATCCTCTCTGGCTTTCGACACGATCTACGCCGAGGGTCAGAGAAGGTATGTCGAAAGCCTCTCTGCGTACGCCAGGCAGTTTCTGGAACAGCTTCAAAAGCCGGACGTGGAGCACATCGAAGGCCTTTCGCCGGCTATCTCCATCGAACAGAGAACCGCCGGCTCGAATCCGCGCTCCACCGTAGCCACGACGACCGAAATCTATGACTATCTCCGGCTCCTCTACGCGAGCATCGGCGTACCCCATTGCTACAAATGCGGAAGGGAGATCTCCAGTCAGACAGTCCAGGAGATCGTGGATGCCATCTTGGAGCTTCCGGCGAGGACGAAAGTGCAAATTCTCGCTCCGGTGGTTCGCGGCCGGAAAGGCGAACATCAGCAACTGCTCGATTCTCTCAGGACACAGGGCTATGTGAGAGTTCGCATTGGCGGGGAGGTTCGGGAGCTTGCGGAGGAGATCAAGCTGTCGAAGCGCGTCAAGCACGACATAGCCGTTGTAGTGGATAGGCTCATCGCCAAACAGGGAATTAGATCGCGGCTGACCGATTCGGTCGAGACTTCCCTGAAACTTGGCAACGGCTCGGTCATCGCCTGGACGAAGAACGGCGACGAGCTTTACAGCACCATCAACGCCTGCCTGAAGTGCGGCATCAGTTTCGAGAAGTTTCTTCCTCGGATGTTCTCCTTCAACAGCCCCTACGGAGCGTGCCCTCGCTGCCACGGCCTCGGCGCCATCAAAAGGGTGGACCCCACTTTGGTCGTTCCGAATGAAAGGATGTCGTTGAGGGAGAGGGCCATAGCGCCCTGGCGGCGAGGCGGCCGAGCGCTCCACATCTACAGTGACATGGTCCTCAACGCCCTCGCAGAGGGACTGCGATTCTCCCTCGACACCCGTTTCTGCGACCTTTCCCCGGAGGTTCGCAAGGCGATCTTATATGGAACGGGAAAGGAGACGATAAGGCTTTACCATTATCGTAAAGGCGAGATCCGCTACTACGAAAAGCCCTTTGAAGGGGTCATCCTCCAACTGGAGCGAAGGTTCCAGGAAACCGACAGCGCCTTCATGAGGGCGTGGATCGGGGATTTCATGAGTCTGCTGGTCTGCCCGGCGTGCAAGGGCGGGCGCCTTCGCCCGGAGAGCGCGGCGGTGACAGTTGGGGGCAAAACGATAACCGAGTTGACGAAATTACCCATCAAAGGAGCTCACAATTTCCTCGGCAACCTGAAGCTGAGCAAGAAGGACGAGACAATCGCCAGGGAAATCGTCAAGGAGCTTCTCATGCGGCTGAAATTCATGCAGAATGTCGGCCTGGACTATTTGACGCTTGACAGGGAAAGCAGAACCCTGTCGGGCGGCGAGGCGCAGCGAATTCGTCTTGCGACGCAGATCGGAGCCGGGCTGGTGGGCGTCCTGTACATTCTCGACGAACCGAGCATTGGACTCCATCAGCGAGACAACAGGCGCCTCCTGCAAACACTCACGGACCTTCGCGACCTCGGAAATACGGTCATTATTGTCGAGCACGACGAGACCACGATCCGTTCCGCGGACTTTATCGTTGACCTCGGACCCGGCGCAGGGACTCGCGGCGGATATGTCGTTGCGACCGGAAACCTGCAAGACATCATCGCCTGCAAGGAATCTCTCACCGGCAAGTACCTCACCGGGGAGATGTTCATACAGGTGCCGAAGAAAAGGAAGCCCGTGGACCCCGACCGATCCCTCGTCGTAAAAGGCGCCCGCGAGAACAATCTGAAGGATATTGACGTCTGGATACCCCTGGGTGTGTTCACTTGCGTGACGGGCGTCTCCGGCTCCGGGAAGAGCACCCTCGTCTCGGAGATTCTCGATAAGGGGCTTCGCCGCATCCTGTATCGCAGCAGAGAGCGGCCGGGCGAGCACAACGCCATCCTCGGCGTGGACAGAATTGACAAAGTCATCGTGATTGACCAATCCCCCATAGGCAGAACCCCTCGCTCCAACCCTGCCACGTACACCGGCACATTCACCCCCATTCGGGAGCTGTTCGCAAGCCTGACGACGTCGAAGGTCCGGGGCTACCGTCCCGGCAGGTTCAGCTTCAACGTCCGAGGCGGCAGGTGTGCGGCTTGCCAGGGCGATGGAATCAAGAAGATAGAAATGCACTTTTTGCCCGACGTTTACGTCGAGTGCGAGGTGTGCGACGCGAAAAGGTACAACCGCGAGACCCTCGCTATCCGATACAAGGGGAAAAACATATACGAAGTGCTCGATATGACCGTCGAGGAGGCTCTGCACTTCTTCCGGAACATCCCCAGGCTCAAATCAAAGCTTCAGACGATCTACGACGTGGGCCTCGGCTACGTGAAACTCGGACAACCAGCCACCACTCTGTCCGGAGGCGAGGCACAGCGAGTCAAACTCTCGACCGAGCTTTCGCGGAGGCAGACTGGCGGAACCGTCTATCTACTGGACGAACCCACGACCGGACTCCATTTCGACGACGTCCGCAAGCTCCTCAAGGTTCTGAAAAGGCTTACGGACGAGGGAAACACCGTTGTCGTCATCGAGCACAATCTCGACGTCATCAAAACGGCCGATTACATCATTGACCTCGGTCCTGAGGGGGGAGAAGAGGGCGGGACAATCATCGCTCAGGGCACACCGGAGGAGGTAGCTCGGACGCCCAAGTCCTATACTGGCCAGTTCCTGCGGGGAATTCTCCGACGCAACAAGAAGACGCCTCGCCCCCCGGCCGGCAGGAAACGGATGCGCCCGAAGCAAACGGGCTCAGGCAAAGAGCGAGTGGCGTAAGCTGGGGCCGAAAAGCCCTTTTCAGAAAAGCCGTAAGCGCCCGGTGAA
>JABMQX010000082.1 GCA_013203085.1 bacterium
GACGCCTCTTCCCTCCCGTTTCTCCCGCCGGGATAGACACAAGCCGAAAAAGCCCAGCTAAGGTCCCATTTTGTCCGAAGAAGAATATCTCAAGGAATTCATGAATCCGAGCACTAACCAACGCGATTCGCAAATACGGTAACGTATCGAATTGTATGGGACGCTTCTTTTGACAGAATAACAGGATACAGAGGATCACCCCCAAACCATCTTGTCAATCTTGTCAATCCTGTCAAAAATCTTGCCGACAGGATAACAGGACGGACAGCATCACGACTGATCAACTACCTTGTCGCCTCCGGTCTCCCGCCGGGTAGGCTCACCCGTTTCCTTCTCAGAATCGCGAAAAAAAGCACGAACATCGCGAAGCTTGAGACGCAGATGCCAACCCAGGAGGGAACTCCCAGAGCCGAAGGTATGTACCCACAAAACACCGCGAGAGCTCCCACCGTCAGGCTGTACGGAATCTGAGTGCGGACATGGTGGACGTGGTCGCACGAGCTGGAGATGGAGCTCATGATCGTCGTGTCGGAGATCGGCGAGCAGTGGTCCCCCAGAATGGCTCCATCCAGCACTGCCCCGAGACATATCGTAGTCGTCAAGCCATAGACCTCGCCGTCCAGATGAAAAGCGATGGGAATCGCCGTCGGAATCAGAATCGCCATGGTGCCCCAGCTTGTGCCCGTTGCAAAAGCCGTGACACTTGCGACAAGAAACAGCAGCGCTGGAAACCAGACCGGCGATAGAACCTCCCCCAACGCAGCCGCCAGGAATGGGCCGGTTTTGAGGCCCGCGCACGCCGCCTTGAGGGACCATGCAAGAATGAGAATGAAAATGGGCAAAAGGCCCCCTCTGAGACCCGCGAGGATAGCCTTCCCAATCACCCGAAATGAGAGGCGCGCCAGTAATCGCGCGCATGCTGCTGCAACCAATAGCCCAAATCCGGCCGCGACAGCGAGAAGGAAGATACTGTGTTCCGCCCGGCTCAGAACGTCACGCCAGGCTCCGATGGAAAAAACCGTCCAGATGCTTGAAGAGAGCTTCTGCATTCCTCCGCCATCGATCCACAAGCTGGCCAGGAAGGAAAGGAATAGTGCCGTAATCGGAAAGATGGCCGTCAGCGTGAGAACTCTTGCATCTCGATGATAGGTCAAGGCTGAAAACGTTTTTGAGGTCATCGGGCGTGCATCGGCAGCGGCAACCCCTCCGCCAGTTCTTGCACGGCCTTCCGCTTTCCTCATGGAGCCGTAATCTGCCCCGCTCAGGATATTCATGAACACAAAGATCAGCATGAAGATACAGTAGAAACGGAAGGGGAGTGCATCAAAGAACATCGAATAACCATCACGTGCAATGCCGAGGGATTCTGCGGCTTGAGCGAACAACCCGACCTCGTACCCAATCCACGTGCTGATGACGGCAATCCCGGCGACGGGTGCACTTGTGGCATCAACCAGGAACGCGAGCTTCTCCCGACTCACCTGATTCCGATCGCTCATGGGTCTCATGGTAGAGCCGACAATCATTGTGTTCGCGTAATCATCAATGAAGACCACTATCCCCATCAATGCCGTTACAAGTTGTGTTGATCGCGGCCCTCTTGCAAAACGCGTCAGCCAGGACGCGATGCCATGCAGCCCCCCGGCAACGACCACCACGGAGATCATCGTCATGACAAGCGCAACAAAAGCGATGATCTCGATATTCGTCACATCGGATACCGAAGAGATGACATACTCTGCGCCTGTGATTGCCCCTTTGCCCCAGGTGTGAATTGACAACGGCGCGGCTGGAACGGAATCAAGAAAGCCCCCCACTACAATAGCCGCAGTCAGACTGAACAATAGCCGGTTTGTCAGCAGTGCCAGTGTGACAGCGAGCAGAGGTGGGACAATACTGTACCAGGGGGCGGCATCGGCGGCTTCGGATCCCCGATTCGGCACGCTCCACGAAGCAAGAACACATATCCCCACAAACCCGATTAGCACAAGGAGGTGTTTCAGATTCGGAGCGTGCTTCAAGCCGGTATGTCTCCGAAGGAAGAAATGGCGCCTGCTCCCGAGGCATCAGTTGATGCCAATGGGAACCACGGTTCGCGCGGCGACGTCTCGTTCATCGCCGAGACATGCTTCGATCGTTCCTTTGTGCTGCGGGAAGTGCAGCCGAATTCGACGCCTTTGGGGACGCACTCCCCATTGATTGCCTCAAAAGTCGCTGATTAGCCAGACACTACACCTTCAACGCGGCACAACGTTGCGAACGACAACGGTGTCGCGACGATGCAAAAAAAGGCACTCGCAGAGCGTATCTCTACCCTCGCTGAAAAACGATTAGATCAGCCGGGTCACTTCTTTGCCGGAACGATGGCGTCCTTGGCGGCTTTGGCAACACGGAATTTCAGAGCTTTCTTTGCCTTGATCCGAATCTTTTCACCCGTTGCAGGATTGCGCCCCCAGCGAGCCTTTCGCCTCACGATTACAAGCTTGCCCAGTCCGGGAATTGTGAACCCATCCTTGGCGCCCTTGTATGCCATAGCCACCAATGCTTCAAGAGCATCCTTGGCCTGCCTCTTGTTGACCCC
>JABMQX010000744.1 GCA_013203085.1 bacterium
CTTTACAGCACCCACGATGTGGCTGGTAGCGGGCTGATCTATTGGCACCCGAAGGGCGCCCTTATCAGAGAGGTGATCGAAGATTTCTGGCGAAAAGAGCACCGGAAGAGGGGTTACGAGTTAGTTTACACACCTCACATCTTCCGAGGAGACCTTTTGAACATCAGTGGACACCTCGATTTCTACAGGGACAACATGTACTCGCCGATGGATGTGGATGGGATTGACTACTACATCAAGCCGATGAATTGCCCGGGGCACATCCTGATTTACGCCAACCGGACTCGCAGTTACCGCGAGCTCCCGGTTCGCCTCGCGGAGCTGGGAACGGTCTATCGGTATGAGAGGGGAGGTACCCTTCACGGAATGCTTCGCGTGAGGGGATTCACGCAGGATGACTCTCACATCTTCTGCACTCCGGAACAGTTGAAGGAGGAGATAGTGGGGGTGATGGACTTTGCAGACTTCATGATGAAGACGTTCCATTACAAGTACACGACCTACCTGTCAACGCGGCCGGAAAAGTCTGTGGGTAGTGACGAGATATGGGAAATGGCGGAAACACGCCTCAAGGAGGCGCTGGACAAGTTCGGAAAAGGGTATGATATGGACGAGGGGGGCGGAGTCTTTTACGGCCCCAAAATCGACATAAAAGTGTATGATGCCCTGGGCCGAGAATGGCAGGGGCCTACGATTCAGGTGGATTTCAATTTCCCGGAGAGGTTCGACCTGAAGTTCGTGGGTGCTGACGGCGAACAACATCGTCCGGTTATGATTCACAGGGTGGTGTTGGGGGCGATGGAAAGGTTCATCGGGGGACTCATCGAGCATTATGAAGGATATTTCCCTCTTTGGCTGGCGCCCGTGCAAGTCCGCATCCTCACCATCACCGACTCGCATGTCAGCCACGCTCGGAAACTCAAATCAGGAATGGAGGAGAAGGGAATCCGGGTCGAGCTCGATGACCGCAATGAGACCATGGGTTTGAAGATAAGGGAGTCGCAGCTCCAGAAGATCCCCTACACTTTGGTTATTGGGGACAAAGAAGTCGCCGCCGACACGGTCTCCATAAGAAAGTTCAAAGAGGGCCCTCGCGGCGCCATGACGACTGGCGACTTCACTCGAAAGGTCCTCGAGGAGATCAGCGCTAAGACGCGAGGGTAAGTTTGGCTGCGCCGCTGCGGCGGGGTCGGAATGTACGCTTCAGGGTGATCCCGTCGTAAGCTGACATCAAAGCAGAAAGGAGGTGTGTGGTAATCCGTCATAACGACCGTCGTAGGGTGCGCGTCAACACGGATATTCGTGCGCTCAAGGTGCGAACGATTGATAGTACAGGGAAGCAAGTCGGGATACTTCCTCGGGACGAGGCGTTGAATCTGGCGCGGACGAGCAATCTCGACCTGGTGGAAGTCGCCCCAAACGCAGACCCGCCCGTGTGTCGCATCATGGATTACGGCAAGTATCGTTACGAGCAGACGAAAAAGGAGAAACTTGCCAAGAAGCACCAGCACGCCAGCCGGATCAAGGAAATCAGGCTCCGGCCGAACATAGGAGAACATGACCTGCTCGTCAAAGAAAAGCGAGTCAGGGAATTCCTGGAACACGGATTTAAGGTCAAAGTTGGCGTTAGATTCAGGGGGAGGGAAATGGCCCATCTCGAGTTCGGCAAGGAGGTCCTTGAGAAGTTGGCGGAGAGCGTGCAGGACGTCGGTGCGGTGGAAATGAAAGCGAAGGTCGTTGGTCGTTTCATGACCATTATCATCGGCCCTACGAAGAGCGCGCCCTAACAGAGTATAGTGAACTCACCGTTCCCGGTGAGAAAACGTCGTCCGGCGGAGGAACATCAGGTTGGATTTTTCCGGCGGGAAGGGGAGGTTGCTGCGCTTGCCGGAGCTTTCACAGGCGCCGAGGCGAGAGGGGCGTTTACACTTATACGGCGACTCAGGAAGAATTTGACATCCGTACTCTTCTTTTAATATTTATGTGACGCGAGATTTGTTTTGAAGGGAGTTGAGGTTTATGCCGAAGATAAAGACGAACAAGAGTGCCGCAAAAAGGTTCTCCTTTACCAAGAAAGGGAAAATCAAAAGGAGGCAATCTTTCTCACGGCATCTTGCCACAGCCAAAACAGCTAAGAGAAAAAGGAAGTTACGTCGTGTGGCTCTGGTGGACAAAGCGGACGCCGGGAGGGTCAAGAGACTTATGCCGTATCGTTGACCCGTTCCTATCCCATTGAAGACGGAGCTCTGAAGAAAATGGAGTAAACGAGAATGGTGAGGGTTAGCAACGCTGTAACGAGAAAAAGGAGACACAAAAAACTCCTGAAACGAGCCAAGGGCTATCGCGGCCTGAGAAGCAAGGGTTACCGCAGGGCTCAGGAGACAGTCCTGAGGGCCATGGCTTATGCCTATCGCGATAGAAGGACCCGGAAAAGAGATTTCCGAAGGTTGTGGATCATCCGCATCGGAGCAGCCGCGAAGCTTAACGGCTTATCTTACAGTCGCTTCATCGCCGGCTTGAAAGAAGCGGGAGTCGGTCTCAACCGAAAAATC
>JABMQX010000083.1 GCA_013203085.1 bacterium
GCAAAGCTGACTTTCCCGAAGACCGTCGGCGCGCCGACAACGACAATCCTTTTGCCGGGCCGCAGCCACGCCGCCGGAACAGCCGGCAGCAGATGTAAAACTTCACCGTCGCTGCGGAACAGCATGTTTCGCAAGACAATGATGTACTGGGCTGCCGCCCAGAGATGGGGGACGGTGTTGTTCCAGGCAGTGCGAGTCTCGTAATATACGCCTTCCGGGAAACCATGCGTGGACGTAGTGTGAGCGAGAAGATGATAGAAATGGTCAACCGCCTTCTCCCGTTCGCCGCGTATGATTTCGGAATTGGTGACATACGTGCTCATGTAGGGATGTATGACGCGCATTTTTTCCGGCGACCAGCGGATCGTGCCCTCGACAAAGCCCCCGCGCACGCGGTCAAGCGTTGCGGTAACACGAGGGTCCAAAGGGTTGAACAGAAGCGTGGGATGGAGCATGGTCAAATTCCCCCACGATGTGCCCACGCCCTCGTAGCTCGGAGGAAACCAATTCGCCCCGGCTTTCCTGAGAGCATTCTCGACGGAAGCCTTGTACGTCTGAAAGAGCTGGCGGTGTTCTTCGGCATCGCTCTCTTTTCCGAGGGCTTTTGCCATGCGGGCGACGCAGTCCACTCCGTGCAGGTTCCAGAAATCATATCCCACGATGTGTTTTTCGGTTTGCATAAGGCTCTCGCCGTCGGCGATGGAGGCGAACAGGATGCCGTAGTATGGTGCATCGAGTCGTGCTTCTGTCTGTCGGGCGCGCCGCAGCCAGGAAAGGGCTTTCGTAGCGGCGGGATAGACATCGCGGAGCCATCCACGATCACCTGTTAAGGCGTAATGAGCATAGAGGCCCCAGAGCGCCTGTCCGTTTCCATCAAGCTCTCCCCGCTGGCTGATGAACTGGCCGTCCGGCTTCTGGAACTCGGCGAAATGAGCCAGGCTTTCCTCCGCCTCGGGGCTGAATCCCGCAAGATCGAGGGCGTGAACCTGGAATGCGCCGTCGCGAAGGTAAAAGTTGTCGTAGAAGCCTTCTCCTGGTTTGATGACCATCCCGTCTCGTCCGATGAAGTTGTAGATGAGAGAGGCGTAGTAGGTTAACGAGGGTTTCTGTTCAGGGACGCCGATCTTTGCGCCTCTTTGTAACAAGTCCTGCCAAAACTGCTTGGTTCGCCGGTGAACTTCAAGGAAGTAGGGTTTGCTCCCGGGCGCGACTTTGCGTTCCGTGTCCTCAGGGGTGCGTTTCGCCAGCGGAACGACGCGAACCGTTTCGCCCCGGGCGATGGGAGTATACGGAATAATGAAGTACAGCTCTGCGACGCCGCTCTTGGGCAAGGGGACTTTCCAGCGGAGCGAATCGCCGACTTTTTCCGTTGATGTCCCCACAGGTAATCCCATCAGCAGAACGAGTTTGCCTTTCTCCTCGCAGACGTACCGATCAACCCCGCCGCCGCTCCCTATCGCCCGCGGAGCCGCAATAGCTCTCGACAGCGAAATCCCAACCGGCGCTTTGATGGGACGAGAAAGCTCTGACCGGATGCGGATGCAAACTTGGTTCAGGTAGTTCTCGCTGCCCACAGGATGATCGTAGGATGACTTATCCACGGGATTCAGTGGCGAGGCGAAGATGATGAACTCGTAGCTCACACCTTCACTCTCCCGCAGGAGAAGGTGGACGACGGGCAGGGCGATGTCAAAAGCAGCGAAGTCGGCTTCCGGTTGGAACAGACCGGAAAACTCGACAGAATCTTTCTCAAGAGTCCGGACGATGCTCGCGGGCAAAGAGGAATAGGACTTTCCCGTTAGAAAGCGACACTTCACTCCTTCCCCCAGAAATAGCCTGCCATCGGGCGCTATCCGTGTGCCGTCGCGATAATCCTTCAGCCCGACCACCGTCCAGGGATTGGAGAAGTACTCGTAAGGACTGGAGGCTTGACCGCCCTCCGGATATGCCCGCCGGCTGCTCGGAATGAAAAAGGACAAAATAGCCCATGACAGGAACATAAGAGATACGTTTTTCCATCGCATTTTGTGCCCTCCTTTGCGGATTCACGTGGGATTTTTTTCGAGCAATCGCGGGGCGCGATTCACGCATCGGCCCGGCTTCACGCCTGTCTCCCCTTGCTCGAAACGGGAGTCGCAATATGCAGCGCCAACCCGATGTCCACACTTCCTGAGTTTATCATGCAGACTACCGAGCGGTCAATTTCCTCGGAGAAATCACAGCCGAGATTCCTCACGAAAAGAGCGCACCACAGCGAAACGATCATGCGGTAAGTCCTAACAGACAGGCTCACGGTTTCGCTTTGGCAGAAGGTCATTTATGATATGATTGCTCAGTCAAGAGAACAACCCCGATATGCAGCCATTTGGCGCTACCGGGGCTTGACGAAAATCGGCAATTGGCTTCCCCGTCACTTCCGTATTGCAAGGAGGCAGAAATGAGAAAGATTCATGCAGTCATGTTTCTAATGACTCTAACCTTCGTGTTCAGTCCGTGGCCTCTGGCTGCTGTGGAGAAAGAGCGCGAAACGAAAGCGAGTGTCGAATTGCTCTGGCCGAACGGCGCGCCGGGAGCACTTGGCAAGGAGCCGGGCGATCAACCCTCCATCACAATTCATCTGCCGCCCGAAGAAAAAGCCAACGGCGCCGCCGTAGTGATTTGCCCGGGTGGCGGATACAGGCATCTGGCTCTCGACCATGAAGGACGGCAGGTCGCCCGCTGGCTCAACTCCGAGGGAGTAGCCGCATTCGTTCTCAAGTACAGACTGGCGCCGCGGTACCATCATCCGGCACCATTTCAAGATGCCAAACGAGCTATGCGCACCGTTCGCGCAAGGGCTCAGGAATGGAATGTTGACCCGAATCGCATTGGCATCCTGGGGTTCTCGGCGGGCGGGCACCTCGCTTCCACTGTCGGTACGCATTTCGACAAGGGGGAGCCGCGTTCTCAAGACCCGATCGAGCGTGTCGGCTGCCGCCCC
>JABMQX010000745.1 GCA_013203085.1 bacterium
CCCCGAGGCGATCTACCACAGAGGGGTCATTCTTTTTCATGCGGGGCAGCTTGTCGAAGCGAAGGTGGAGTTGGAGAAGGCTCTCGAAAAGCTCACCGACCCCGAGAAAGAGAAGGAGGTTCGCGGTCTCCTCTCTCGGCTGGCGGCTTCGAGTTGAGTTCCTTTACGTACGGGGATTGCTTCAAGTGGTTTTGGACGAGGTGAGTGCCCTTGCGTGTACGCGAGCGGTACCCTGTTCAAACGGCGCCGCCAGACCGTCCTCAGGAAGTTGGCAGCCCGCACGACGAGAAGGAGAAGCACGCCTTACCCGGAGATACGGGTCTTTCGAGAGAACCCATCAAAAGTCTTTTCCAGGTCCTCGGCTATGGGAAGGTTTCTCAGCCAGCGAGCCGCTTTCTCGAATTCTCTTCGGGCATGGGCGTTGCGGCGCGCGGCTTTCTGAGCCGCCTCCCGAGCTTTTTTTCCGGACGCTCTGTCCGCTTGAGCTTGGGCCCTCTTGGCACTGCCATACAATGCCATGGCGTAATGGTAAACTATTTGCGGGCGCGCGTCCCTTTTCTGCTCCGAGATCAGTTCCAGAACATCCACGGCCTTGTCAAACTCTTCTTTGTCGTAGAAAACCATACCCAAAGTGTCGAGGAGTGTGAGGTTGTTCGGAAACCTGTCGAGGAATGTTTCGCCGAGCTTTCTTGCGTCGGCCTCGCTCTCGCCGGAACTTCTGTAATACGCTTCCGACAGCTTTCGGGCGGCAATAGCGAGGTTGGGGTCCTTCTCGACCGCTTTTTCGTAGTGTCTCATGGAGAGGACCGGCTCATTCATCTTCTCATAGAGGAGTCCGAGCAGATAGGAAGGTCTCGCGGAATCAGGGTCGGCGGCGATTGCGGCCTGGTACCGGGCGGCAGCCTCATCGTTCTTGCGGGTCCTTTTGTAAACCTCGCCCATCAGGAGCTTGGGATAGATACTTTCTGCATCCAGCGTGGCAAGTTCTGTGAAGGGGGCTTCGGCTCGTACGGGATCGTCTTGCGCAATGTAGATTCTTCCCTGAAGGAGGTACACGAGGGGATTGACCTTTTGTTTTTCGACACTTAACAGCTCGTCAACGGTTTCAAGGGCCTGTTTGTATTCGTCACGATTCAGGGCTATCTCGGCCAGTAACAGGCGAGGAGGGCCGTACGTTGGATCAACTCTGCCGGCCTGCTGCAGACTCTTCTTCGCTTTCCCCATGGCGTGGTTGAGGAGGTGGGTGTATCCGAGCAAATAATGAGGATGGGCGTGTTCCGACAGCTCTCTGGTGGCGAATAGGAAATCCTCCTCCGCGCTCTCCATCTCCTCATTGTAGATTTCCAGGATGCCCCGGAAATAGCGTCCGTATGGCTCTGAAGGGTGTTCCCAAAGAAGCCGGTCAACGTACTTTTTTGCCTCCGCGAGGTCGCCGGTGGCGATGGAAAGCCCGCCGATCGGTCTGAGCGCGAAAAGGTTCTTGGGATCTATGCTGCGCAGGATATAGGAATACTGCTCGATGGCCTCCGGCAGTCGCGAGATTTCCTCACCTCTGTAAAAATCCGCCAGATGCAGGTAAACGTTTGGGTCCCGCGGGACGATTTCGATCATCTTCTTGTATTCCCGCTCCGCCTCTGTGAAACGCTTCTGGCGACGATAGAAATCCGCCAGGCTCTTGCGTGCTCGCACTTTGTCCGTGTTGGGAGCTCCTGCGGGGGAAGTGTCTGAGACGGCTTTGAGGAGTTCAGTCTCCTCGACGGCGCTCGCCCCGACCGAGACCGAACCTTCAGGAAGGTTGTAAGGGGAATCGGCGGCGGGAAGGATGCTTGTAATCATGCTCAGATCAAGGGCCGGGTTGGAGCTGCTTTTGATTTCGTAGTAGCATTGAGCTTCCATGGCCAAGGCGGGGAAATTGTCGGGCTCATTCACGAGGATAGCGTCAATAGTCTCTCTGGAACGGTCAGCGTCCTTCGCCAGAAGATATAGTGAAGCGAGTGTGAGCTGGGTTTGCGTGTCATCCGGTTTCTTGCGGAGGTAGCGCCGGTAGTCCGCGATTGCCTCGGTGAGGTCGCCGCTTTGGAGGCGGCACCGCGCCATCAATTCCCTTATACCGAGGTCGTTCGGTTCGAGAGTGAGGGCCCGCTGATACATGGAGATGGCTTCCGCATATTCCCCATCGGCGATGAAAGCGGCGGCGTTCTGCTTGAACTTCACGAATCGGGCGCTTTTCCCTTGGAGGATCGGCCCCGCGAGGAATACGGCGAACAGGACTGCCGCCACGACAAGAACACCCAGCACACCGACGGCTGCCCACCTTCTGGTCTCGTGGCCTTCCAGCTCGTATGAGTCCTGCTCGGTCTCTTCTTCGATTTTCGCTTTGGACATCAGTTTCATTCGTTCTATTTCGTCTTCTCGCTTGAGACCTACTTGAGCCGCAGGAGGGATTCTTGCGGCGGCGAATCTCGTCCTTTTGAGTGTTGGGGATTCACAACGCGCCCAATTCTTCCCTCAATATATTCGGGCGCGCGTGCCAAGTCAAGCTTCCAGGACGCCGCAGGTGATTCGCAAGGGAATTCCCCCTCAGGCAAAAACGCCCCCGAGGAAGCCGTCACCATTGTTCCCTCTATGCTCCTTTACGCAGGAGGTTGCAGTGGAGCGGGCTTCGACGCGGAATCTGACGGGCTTCGTTTCAGGGTCGAGAAAAGGCACGCCTTAAGGTCGCAGGACCACGGACGGAGAGAAAGGTTGTGAGGATGGGCTCGGTGTTATGGAGAACATCGCGGCGTTCCTGAATGTTATGCCGACGCACGCCCCACGCGTTCCCCCGTCTTCGATCGAAGGCAGTTGCTGCAAGGGCGTCCGTCCGCAGACAATTCACTCGGCGATCCACGCTCGGGCCGGCTGAAAACTCATTCGGCACGGTAATGTGCGAAAACCCTCCTCAGTCAAAGCCCTCTCGATTTCGGTTTTCTTGCCCGCTCGGGCGACGAGGACGACGCTTCCACCTCCGCCAGCTCCATTGATCATCGCACCTTCGATTCCGACGCTTCGAGCAAGGTTCTCTATCTTCTCGAAGTTTGCGGTTGTAATCTCAGGATGCAGGCTTTTTTGAGCGGCGTTGTTGGCGTCCAAGATTCTCCCCAGCTCGGCTATATCCCCTTTGAGGAGAGCTTGTTTTGCAGCGAGGGCAGTCTCTTTGAGGTCTGAAAGGGCTCTCTGACTCGGACTCCCTTCGACCTTCAGGCCCTGTATCACCTTCTTATGCACATCGCTGGAGAGATGACGGCGTCCTTCATAGACCAGGATCCATCTATTCTCGAGGGTCATTCTTACATCCTCCGATAAGTCCACCGGTGAGACGTAGGAGTTGGGATATTCGTACATTTCGATGAAGCTGACCCCGCCGTAAGCCGCGGCGATCTGGTCCTGGATGCCGCTCTCAATTTTCAACTCCTCCGTTTCCAGGCGGTGAGCAAGTTTGGCGGCTTCGTGGGCGACCAGGTACTCGCCATTGAGGACGCTCAGCGCCTTGATCAACGCCACCGAAACCGCAGCCGAGCTACCCGTGCCGCAGCCCGGGGGCACATCTGCGGATATGAAAACCTCCAACCCGTGCCCGATGTTCATCACTTTGAGAGCGGCAATCAACAGAGCATGTTTATCATCGTAACCCGCTCCTTCCACGCTTGGAATATCCACGACATCACCATAATCCTGCACGTGGATTGTCACGCCATGTTCCTCCCTGGTCGCAATTGTGACCCGAGCGTACAGGTCAACGGCAAAGTTGAGGATGTGGCCGCTACGCGAGAACCAGGTATCCGTCCATCCGCCGAAGTCACCGATTCTATTGCTGGCTATGCTTTCGATGATCATGTCGTTCTCCTGCTGAATTTCAGTTATTTCGACAGGGAGGCATCGGGCCACCCCACTATCATCCTCTGGGCAAAGGATCAGTACCGGTAAGTATTTCACCAGAAACTGTGGCATAACCAAGAGCAAAAATCAACTCCAGACAAAGATGTGGCTGTGTTTTGGCAGGTGATTTCGCGAAGAGCAAAGCAACCCTCTCGGCGGATGCCGGGGGGACAGCCCAAAACATCGCATTGGCCTTCGCCCGATTTTTTGTTGACAACGGTGTGTGTTTTTCTTATCCTCTCGCCCTTGCTCATGTCTATTGAAAAAACAGAGAAGGAAGTATGAAGACTTATGTGGCGAAAGAAAAGGAAGTCGAGCGGCGATGGTATCTCGTTGACGCGGACGGGCAGGTTCTGGGGAGGATGGCGACACGGATCGCCGATGTCCTGCGAGGCAAGCACAAGCCGTGCTATACGCCGAACGTGGATGCAGGGGATTTCGTCATCGTGATAAATGCCGAGAAGGTAGTGGTCACTGGCAAAAAAGCCCAGCAGAAGGTCTATCAGAGGTATTCCGGTTATCCAGGCGGCTTGAAAAAGATTAAATATGCGGATATGCTGGAGAGGCATCCGGATCGAATCATTCGCCTGGCGGTGCAGAGAATGATTCCAAAGAACAAGTTGGGGCGGAGGGTCCTGAAAAAGTTGAGGGTTTTCAGCGGTCCGGAGCACCCTCACACAGCCCAACAGCCGGAAGTTCTTTCTTTCACTTGAATCCGCTGCCTTTTTGTGGTAGATAGGGAAGATAAAGGAGCAGGAATAGAGCTATGGCAGAAGCGCCGACAGTTTATGCAGCTACAGGCAAGAGAAAAACCGCAGTAGCCTCGGTCCGCTTGTCGGAGGGCAAGGGGGAAATATCAGTCAACGGCAAAGCTCTCGAGGAGTATTTTGGCGGGGGCACGCTTCCCTTGATTGTCAAGCAGCCTTTGGCGGAGGTTGACCGGCTCAGCAAGTACGACGTTCGGATTAAGGTAAGAGGCGGGGGGATATCCGGCCAGGCGGGAGCTGTGCGCCACGGCATCACCAAGGCTCTGGTACTGGCCGAGAATGAGTTAAGGCAGCAGCTTAAGCGATTGGGGTTCCTCACCCGCGACCCACGCATGAAGGAAAGAAAGAAGTACGGCCAGCGTGGGGCGAGGGCGAGCTTCCAGTGGACAAAGAGGTAAGGTGCTGCTTTTGCAGGTCTGACGGAAAATAAGAGACAGCGATCGAAAGGTCTTGGAGCAGAAGTAGCAGTACTTCTGCTCTTTTCGTTTCGATTGACATTAGTTCTTGGGCTTTCGTAGAATACGAAGGCGGCGGTCTTGTGATGCGAGGAGGTTTCCGTCGGGTTGTCCAGTCGGGGAGCCTTGCTCAACTCACGAGTATTCTCATTGCGAGCACCTCAACGCCTCACCCAAAAGTGTTGTAGTTCAACGTTCGGTGTGTTCAGCGTTGCCGCTCAGGAGATGATTCACGATGGATCAGACGATTATGGAAAGTGGAAACCGGAAGATAAGAGTCGCCATCCTCGGTGCGACCGGTTATACGGGAGAGGAAGCCACTCGCTTTCTTCTCGACCACCCTCGCGTCGAGATTGCAAGATTGTTCTCCCTTGAGTTCGTGGGGAAAAAGGTGTGGGAACCTTTCCCCCGGTTCAGTAAGAAGCTCGACCTGGTTATCGAGGAGTTCCGGGCGGATTCTTCCCTTGAGGACTGCGATGTGGTCATGGGGTGCCTTCCCCACAAAGCCTCGATGGGGCTTCTCGGCCCCCTCGTCGAGAAAGGCATAAAGGTTATAGACCTGAGCGCTGATTTCCGGTTCGCGGAGGTGGAGACCTATTCTGCCGCTTACGGGGTTGAGCACAAGTACCCCCATTTGTTGAAGGAGGCCGTGTACGGCCTGCCTGAGCTCAACCGCGACAAGCTGAAAGGGTGTTCCCTGGTGGCTGTGCCGGGGTGCTATCCGACGTCCGCCATCCTGGGGGCGGCGCCTCTTCTGAAGGAGCGTCTGGTTCGCCCTTCCGGAATCATCATTGACGCCAAGACCGGTATCAGCGGCGCCGGGCGAGCACCCTCGGCGAGATTCCATTTCCCGGAATGCAACGAAAGCGTTTCTCCATACGGCATTGGCAAGCACCGGCATCAACCGGAGATCGAGGAGCAGTTCTCTCGACTGTACAAGGGTGAGGTAAAGGTCACCTTTGCCCCACACCTGGCGCCCATGACAAGAGGGATTCTCTCCACTATCTATCTTGACCCTCAGGGTGATGTCAGTTTGGATAGGGTCAGAAGGGTTTACGAGGCGATGTACGCCGATGAGCCTTTCGTCACTGTGCTTGGAGACGGTTTGTATCCCCGCACGGCGGATGTTACGGGGACGAATTCGTGCCACATCGGTTTCACCAAGACCGCCGAAGGTAAGATCGTCGTCGCCTGTGCGATAGATAACCTTGTGAAAGGCGCCAGCGGACAAGCTATTCAGGGCCTTAATGCGGTGTTCGGTTTCGACGAAACGGATGGATTGACCAGAGTATGAAACGAATCAAAGGTGGAATCACAGCGCCGGCTGGCTTTACCGCTGCGGGCGTCGCTTGCGGGATCAAGGACGACGAGAAGGACCTCGCTATCGTCGCCTCCGAAAAGGCGTGCGCCGCGGCGGGTGTCTTCACGACGAACAAAGTTAAAGCCGCCCCCGTGGTGGCAACGCGGAGACGCGTCCGGCGACAAGGGACAGCGCGGGCAGTGGTCATTAACAGCGGCAATGCAAATTGCTGTACCGGCAAGAAGGGCGTTGAAGACGCTCTGCGGATGGTGGAATTGTGCGGGGAAGTGCTGGGCATTCGGCCGGGAGAAGTTTTGGTCGCGTCCACCGGCCCCATCGGGAAGTTTCTGCCCCTTGAGAAGGTTGAGAACGGGATCAGACACGCAGCGAGGGCCCTGCGGAAAAATGGCGCTCACGACGCTGCCGAGGCGATTCTCACCACCGACACCGCGACGAAGGAAGTAGCCCTCGCAGAAACGATTGCGGGGACCGAAATACGGCTCGGAGCGATGGCAAAGGGCGCCGGCATGATGCACCCGAAGATGGCTACGATGCTCGCCTTCATCACGACCGATGCGGTCATCGGTGAGGAGGCTCTTCGCGAGTGCTTGATGAAGGCTGTTGACAAGTCGTTCAACCGGATAACGGTTGATGGTGACCGGAGCACAAACGACATGGTCATCGCCCTCGCCAACGGACTTGCCGGGAACAGGAAGATTCGGGGGGGCGCCGGCTTGAAGGCGTTTCGGGAAATGTTGGAGTTGGCTTGCTCTGAGCTTGCCAGGATGATCGTCAAGGACGGGGAGGGAGCTACCCGCTTCATCGCCGTTACAGTGAAAGGCGCCCGTTCCTTCGCTCAGGCAGACAAAGCAGCGAGAGCTGTTGCCAATTCAAACCTGGTGAAGACGGCCTTTCACTGGGGGAGTCCCAATTGGGGGCGAATCATGGCCTCGCTCGGATATTCCGGAGCGAGTGTGAGGCGAGACCTCGTGGACGTCTACCTCTGCGGCAAAAGGGTCGCCAGCGGAGGAGCGCCGGCAGATTTCAATGCTGGCAAGCTCTCGGAGGCGTTGCAGAGGAAAGAGATTGAGATAGTCGTTGATTTGAATCTGGGAGATTTCGAGCAGACTGTCTGGACCTGCGACCTTTCAGCGGAATACGTCGCAATAAACAAGTAGCCGCCCCATGGAAGAATTCATTCGAAAAGCTGCGGTGCTGATTGAGGCACTGCCATACATCCAGTCCTTCAGGGACAAGATTGTGCTTGTGAAGCTCGGAGGGAGTATGCTGTC
This sequence comes from bacterium, assembly GCA_013203085.1. GTDB lineage: Bacteria > Auribacterota > JABMQX01 > JABMQX01 > JABMQX01 > JABMQX01. Next base: position 7,733 of record JABMQX010000745.1, read on the forward strand.
GGACGAGGAGCACTTGAGCAGCACGTTGGAAGACCTGGTTTTCATGCACAGCGTTGGCATCAAGCCGGTGGTTGTGCACGGTGGGGGCGAACGCATCAGCCGGAACATGAGAAACGCCGGGCTTGAGCCAAGATTTGTTGAAGGGTATCGCGTCACCGACGCTGAAACGATGCGGATTGTGGAAGAGACTCTGCTCCGAGAGATTAACACGGAAATCGCCGAAAGAATCAGGGAGTTCGGTGCGGAGGCGAAGGGTTGTTCCGGGAAGGACGATGGGATGCTCCGGGTGGAAAAGTTCCGTCCGGTGGTGAGCAAGCATCCCCAAGAAGCGGAAGAGCCCGTGGATATCGGATTCGTCGGGAAAGTGGTAGAGGTCAAGGTGGATCCGATTAGGAGGAATCTGCGGGGCGGGCGGCTGCCGGTGATTGCGACACTGGGCGTGGGGAAAGATGGCCTTGTTTACAACGTCAATGCGGATGAGACGGCATCTAAGATTGCCGCAGCTCTGGGCGCGGAGAAACTCGTTTTTCTCACCGACGTGCGTGGGCTATTAAGAGACCCGAACGACGAGAGTTCCCTCATTTCCTCCCTGGACGCGGAGATAGCTGAGAAGCTCCTTCGGGAGGAGGTTATCAGTGGGGGGATGATACCAAAAGTGAGGGCGGGTCTCG
>JABMQX010000746.1 GCA_013203085.1 bacterium
AATCCGAAATCCCTAACGTGAGGGAAGAGAGCTCACGCAAAGACGCAAAGACGCAAAGAAAGGCGCAAAGGGGCGAAGGCGCAGAGGGCGTCGGAAGGGAGAAGCTTCTGTCCTCAATTATTATTGTCATCACGAAGAATCAAGCTGAAGCGATTGAATTCGCGAACGATTTTGCCTCGGAACACGTCGAGGTCATGGTCAAGAGAGCCTCTTCTGTCGCGAGGCGGATAAGGAATGCCGGAGCGGTTTTTGTGGGGAGGTATTCGCCTGTCCCCATAGGCGACTTTTACGCGGGTCCGAACCATGTTCTTCCCACAGGGGGAGCGGCGAAGTTCCTATCGGGGCTGTCTGTAGTAGATTTCATGAAGAGGGTCAGTGTGGTATCATACACGAAGAAGTCGTTGCGGAGTGCCCTGCCTGCAGTAGTGAAGATGGCCGAGGTCGAGGGGCTTGAAGGCCACGCAGAGGCCGTCCGAATCAGGTTCCGGCAGATTGCGGATTGACGATTGCGGATTCCGAAATCGCAAATCCGAAATCCGAAATGGGCTCGCGAGCTCGCATTTATCCTGTTATCCTGTCGAAGAAGCTCCTCACGCAAAGACGCAAAGAAATGAGCTATTTTCGGGACAACATCCAGCAGATGGAAGGCTATTCGCCCGGCTTTCAACCCCACCACTGGCGGGATGAAGGCTGGATCAAGCTGAACACAAACGAGGACCCTTTTCCCCCTTCGCCGAAGGTCCTGGAGGCTTTACGAGAGGCGATTGACGGGAGAATAAGATTCTATCCAGATTCCGACGCGAAGAGCGTCAGGGAAGCCGTGGCGCGAGTGTACGGGGTTGACGAAGAGTGTGTGATCGTGGGGAACGGCTGCGATGAGGTGTTGTCCATCGCGGCGAGGGCTGTTCTGGGAGAAGGGGAGGTTATGTTGATGACGAGGCCCACCTACACTCTGTACCGGGTACTCGGTCACATCCAGGGAGCGAAGGTCCTCGAGGTCCCACTTAACAGCGATTTTTCCCTTCGGGAGGAGTTCTTTTCTCAGAAGGCGAAGTTGACGTTCATCTCCAATCCGAACCCGCCGTCCGGAATTCTGTACGAGAAGGCAGATATGGAGAGGCTTTGTGAAGAAAGCGGCGGCGTTGTGGTGATTGACGAGGCTTATGCTGATTTCGCTGACCGCAATTGCCTGGGACTTGTTGAGAAACAAGACAACCTCGTCATCACGCGAAGCTTGTCGAAGTACATGTCTCTTGCGGGGCTAAGGATCGGCTTTGGAATCGCCAGCAGAGACTTGATTGGCGGAATGAAAAAGGTCAAAGACAGCTACAATGTGAACTGCTTGAGCCAAGTTGCGGCAGCAGCCGCTTTGGATGATGTGGGCTATTACTCGGACAAGATGAAGGAGATACGCCGCGAGCGAGACTCTTTGACGGAGAAGTTGCGGCAGCTCGGTTGGAAGGTTTTCCCATCACACGCCAATTTCATTTTCGCTCTGCCAGCACAGTTGCACGCGTCGGAGATGTACGAGGAGCTTTTCCGTAAAAAGATTCTGGTTCGCTATTTCGATACACCGGAGACGAAAGACGGACTGCGGATAACAATTGGAAATCCTGAGGAAAACCGCCGGTTGCTCGAGGTTATTCGAGCCATCATTGGAGGAGAGAAAGAATGACGAAGCGGGCATCAAAGGTCCACAGGAAGACGACAGAGACGGATGTGCAAGTTTCGTTGCAGCTCGACGGCACGGGCGAGTCCGCGGTGAAGACAGGGATCCCTTTCATGGACCACATGCTCTCGCTTTTCGCCAAGCACGGGCTATTCGACCTCGAAATCGAAGCCGCTGGCGACCTTGAGGTGGATGACCACCACCTGGTGGAGGATCTGGGGATTTGCCTTGGGCAAGCCGTAAAGGAATCGGTCGGCGTCAAGGAAGGAATAAGCAGGTACGGGCATGCGCTTGTGCCGATGGACGAAGCTCTCGCGGAAGCATTGGTTGACCTGAGCGGGCGGCCATTCTTCGTTTACGACGTCAGATGCAAGGCGAAGAAAATCAAGAGATTTGAGATAGCGCTTGTGCCGGAGTTCCTTCGCGCCTTTGCTTTTTCGGCATGCATGAACCTCCACGTCGGTCTTCGGTACGGCAGCAATTCTCATCACATCCTCGAGGCGGTTTTCAAGGCGGTGAGCAGGGCTGTTCGTGCGGCGGTGAGGATTGACAGTCGTATCAAGGGGGTGCTCTCCACAAAGGGGCGTCTCTGAGCTTGGTTCAGAAGCGGAATGGAGCAGGACCTCTCAATCTTGTCCATCCTGTCAAGAATCTTTCGGACAGGATAACAGGATAAGAGGAGGGAAAAATGGGCAGACGACTACCTGTGGCATTGGCCGCCATCCTATCTTCGCTTCTTCTGATGCCACGCCTCGGCGTGGTGTCGGAAAAAGCGATCGAGAAGCCACGAATATACGCGGACCCGGAAGGGAGATTCAGTTTCCAGCTTTCAGGCGACTGGATCAAGCTCCGTGGCGATGCCGATAAAGGAATAGCGGGCTCATTTCTTTTGACGAGGGATGTTGGCGGAAACAGGAAGGTCGTCGCCGAGCTTCTGATTTCCTTCGCGGAGGTGGAAGCCCCTGCCTTTTTGGAAGAGTATGTCAAGGCTGAAGACCGTCGGGCGATGAATACGGAAGGTTTCGCGAGGATCGGCGATCCAGAACGCCGTGTTCTCGGGGGGTGTGCCGCCTTGAGGAACAGGTACAGCTTTTCGCGGCGAGGGGGACCTGAAGAACTCCGACACAAGGTTCTGTACCAGTATTACGCTTTGAAGGACAAGAGGGTCTGGGGGATCACCCTCGCGGCTCTGCGCGAAGACGAATCTGTTCTCGCTCAGGTCGAAGGCACCGTCGTGTCCAGCTTTCAATTCTCTGTCCCGGAGGGTTCGCGGGAGGGTCCTCCGGACGCGTTTAAGGAAGTTGCCGTTGGTGGACGCAGGGGAGGTTTTTCTCTTGCCGTCCCTGACGACTGGGAAGTGAGGCAAAATGAGGAAGAAGGGGCATCCATTCGTGGGCCGGAGGCGGTTGTCTATGCGTTCGCTGTTCCCGCAGAAGGAGAGCAGCAATCTCCGGAGGACATGGCGGGGAAGTTCTTGAAGGAGCGGGAGAACCTCGAGGGGCTCAGAGTTCTGTCGCAGGGAGTGGGCGAGCTTGGTCTCGTAGAAGGATATGCGGTGGAGTATTCGGGGACAGCGAAGGGCCAAAACTGGCATGCAAGGTTGATTACCTTTGTTGGCGCCGAAAAGGTTTTCTTCGTATGTTTTGTTGCCCCGGAGCAGAGATGGCAGAGAAACAGCGAAATCCTCAGGCGGATCGAGCGAAGCTTTTCCGTAGGGACGCCGGCCGCCAAAATCCATGAGGAAAACTGATTTTCGCCTCTCTATGGACTGCGGACTCCGAAATCCCAAATCCGAAATCGGTTGGCGTCTTGGCGAGAGAACAAGGCGGAGAGGAAACCTCACGCAAACAGGCGACGGCCGGCCACAGAAGCCTCGCGGAAAAAAGAGGACCCCTTTGATGGAACCTCTCAGTCGAGCTTTCGTTATAGAAAGTGAGGATAGGGCGGTGTGAAAAGTCAGTTTGAGAACGTTACAGATGAAGAGCTGATGTGCCTCGTTCAGAATGGGAACATGGATGCCTTTTCTGAACTGGCTCGCCGTTACGAAGGGAGGTTGCTGAGCTTCCTTCATAGGTTTGTTGGAAACGTCACCCAGGCTGAGGACCTTCTGCAGGCTACGCTGCTGAGAGTCTATCGGGCGCGGGCAAGGTTCAAGGGAAGTGGTAAGTTCTCGATGTGGCTTTACACAATCGCTGCGAATCTTGCGAAGGACTATCTGCGGAAGACGAGGAAGTACAGGTTTATTGCGTTGGACGCCCCGGTCGGGCAAAGCTCGAATGTGATAGATTTCTATGAGGCAAAAGGAGAGTCTGCTTCCGAATCGGCTCAGAAAAAGGAGATAAGCCGCCTGGTGCGGCTGGCCGTGGAGAGATTGCCACACGACCAGAAGCTAACAATCCTCTTGAGCCATTACGAAGGCATGCGCTATGGTGAAATAGCGAAGGTCCTGGGTTGCTCGAAGGGAACAGTGAAATCCAGGGTCTTCCGGGCCAAAATGAAACTGAAGGAGTTTCTCGCGGACTACCTGGCGGGCAAGGAGGTTGCCCCGAGCAATGAACTGCAACAAGACGATAAAACAATTGCCGGCATATCTGGATCATGAGCTGAGCCGGCAGGAGGTGGCGGAGCTGGAGCTGCACCTGGAGATTTGCATCTTCTGTTCGACGGAGCTCGGGGCGCTGCGCGCCACCTCAAAGATGCTCGATGCGTGGCAGGATACCTCGCCCCGGCGGCGCTATGTGGATAGTGTTCTCAATCAGATCAGGGCGGAAGAACGAGGCGTCACGGGGAAGGCCAAAATCGGGATGAGGCTGTTACATCAGCGGTGCGTCCCCACGGCGATTCGTGCGGCTGCAGCTATCGTTTTCCTGATCGGTTTCAGCGTCTTTTCCGGGCACGTTCCGATTAAAAGGACGCAGGACGGCGTCGCGTTGAGTGGAGTTGGCGATCTTGAGCCTGCGAAACCGATTCCCCCTGAAAAGTACTTGATGCCTTCTTATATCAGGCCCAGCGAGATCGGCCTGGTGCTGAGGGGCTATGATAATCGCAGCCCCATTGTCAAAACCTCTTCCGGAGGGCTGCCGATACGGAATTCGAGAGATGGTCGTTTCTTCTTCGGAAGGGGAGGCTTTACAGAAGTCAACCACGTCTATTTTCCAAGAGATGGGATGTCGGTCGAGTCCGTCGTTCCTCTGGAGTTGCCATAGGAGGCGAGGAGAGTGGTGAGGAAAGTACTGTGCTCGGGAGTGCTTGTCTGGATGGCTTTCCCACTCAGTCTCGTTGTCGGGAGCGAACTCGCCGACGCCAATCGGCTCTTCGTGCTCGAGAAGTATGAGGACGCAGTCAGGGTTTATGAGAAAGTCGTTTCCGAGGAGAATCGGGACGAGGCTGCGGAGGCCCTTTTCGGAGTGGCAAGGGTCTATGAAATGTTGGGGCGGTGGAAGTTGGCGAGGGATGCTTTTCAAAAGCTCTTGCGGGAATATCCGGATTCGGACCTTGAGTCGTTGTCGAAGATTCAGCTTGGGCAATGCGAAATAAAGTTGGGTAATCTCCGGAAAGCCTGCGCTGTTTTCAGAGAAATCGAGGAAGAGTACGCGGGGAAAGAAGTTGCTATCGAGGCAAAGTACAACATCGCTGCCCTGAACGTGGGCTTTTTCGGCGATGATCTGCGGAAAGCTCGCGCGGCAATTGAAAGGTATCGTGGCGTGCTCGATTCCGACCAAAGGAATCGCTATGTGATTCAGTCGAACTTTGGCCTCGGGCAGTGCTACATTCTTCTTCGGGATTATCCGCGAGCCATCGAATCGTTTCGCACGGTCATCGAGAAGGGGCCGGACACCGTCTGGGCAAATTACGCTCGCAACCAGATCGTCAACACCCTGAGCGTGCTCGGCGATGCGAAGCTCTCGAAAATGTTTGGGGAACATGAACAGTCCTGGTTTGATGTCCATCCGAACCTGCCGAACGCTTTTAAGATGAGCGAGCGATTTGCGTGGCGCGTCCCAGGAAGGACTCCCGCGTTAAGGATCTACGCCATCGGGTTTTTTACCGAAGCGCCCAAGGCGGACTCGGGAGCGAACAAGGTTTTCTATTC
>JABMQX010000747.1 GCA_013203085.1 bacterium
CTGAATGAGAGCTTGACCGCCACAAAATCCTCCCCCCGGAAAATCGCCGCCTCGATCTTCTTTGCCCCGGTGCAGATTTGAGGAAGCTCAACGTATCGCTTGGGGAGATTACCGTGGAGCATCGTATCCCTCAGGTAGGCCAACTCAGGCGAAATTCCCGCCTCGTCCCACCTCGGTTCCAGCAAGAAGTCAACGATGTCCAGTCCGAAGCCGAGGTCGCGTGCGCCGCTTTTCTTGTCGAGGAGCGTTCCCCCTGCGACACCGCTCACGTAACCTTCGGTGCGTATTCTCGCAGAAAGGACGTCGGTTTCCACGCTTATTAACGAGCCTTTCCGCTCTATCCTCATCTCGCCTTTTTGGCTTTCTTCAGAAGCCCAACCCCAATTCCCGGCCGCTACGATAAGAAAAAGAGTGAGGCAGATCGCTTTCATTCCGATCTTCAGCGGTGAGGAACGCGGCATGCTCTTATTCATTCCCCTCATTGCAATGCAGTTCATCGGTCGCTTCATATCTCGCGGCCGAGGGGTGGCAGATCGAGCGAATGAGTCTTGACCTTGGAAGCCGCATCGCCTCCGGAAATGCACGCCATTACAATTAGAATAGAGCAGCACAGGATGAGCGAGAAATCTGAAAGTGTCATGTCGTTCCCCCTCTTGAATGAATCATTTTAACTCCGTTCACACGACTACTCTGACTTTCGCCATACTATCGGCTCCGAAAGGCGGAATCAATCCCAAAACATCCTTCCGACTACGCGAGAGGTCAATGACAGACAGCGACTTGCTCGCATCCCTGGTAAGTCACTTCGCGAGGAATGGCCCTGAGCGTTACAGGATTTCCCTCATGGCGCTGAGCTTCCCGTAGCAGATGAGGCGGTCGCCCTTCTGGATGACTTCCTTGGCCCTGGGAGAGGCGATGGTTTCCCCCTCCCGCTCGATAGCCAGGACAAGCACGTCCTTTTCGGCGAGGGCCTTCTCCGCGAGGGAATGGCCTATAACTTCGGAGTCCGATCGCACACGAATCGCGGCTACGCCGTATCCCTCGGCGAGATGAAATCCTTCCTCGCAGGGGATTTCCTGGAGGCTGGTCCACCGGGCGAGCTTTCGCTCGATCCACACCGACAATTTCCGCATGAGCCAACGATGACGACCAAGGCGCCAGATGAGGTAAACACACAGGACGATGGCGACGATGTGGATCGGGACCTGAACGACCCTCTCAACAAAGACGAACGACCCGATAAGCGCGGCGAGAACGGTGACGAAGCCAGCGTTGCCGAGGACCATGAGGGTCATGATGATTCGCCGCCGTCGGTCGTCCCTGACGACGAGTTCGGAATCCCTGGTGGTGAATCCGGTTCCTGTGAACGCCGACAAAGCCTGGAATCTTGCTCGCTTGACATCTATCCCGGTCATTCTCAGGGCAACCGTGCCCACTTTTACAACCACCGCCGAAGCGGCGATGAGAATCAGCGTTGGAATGAGAAATGCCAGGCCACCCATGATCTCCTCCTATTCGATGGAATCAATGCGCTCGAGCTCCGGCTCTGTCCACCTGGACGGTGCAGACCGCGAGCGCCGGATTTGCCGTCACCAAAATTGTACTTCATTCGCGGGATCCCCGCAAGAAACCCCTGCCACAAATACGGTTTGAATCGGCGGACAGCCTCTGGTGAGCGGAGCGCGATGAAGTGCCGACCCGACGGCGCACAGGAGAGGCGGTGAGCACCTTTCGCGCCCCGGATGTCCGAAAGTCAGGGCTTGATGCGGATCCCTCGTCGGTGCTATGTTGTCGAGAATACTGGACCGAGGGCATTCCGTCCTTTCAGTGCCGAGTTGTCACAGGCGCTTGTTCAGGGCTCCGGAGACCTTTAGAATGGCATTTGCGGTCAAAGACACCTTAACGGAAGAGCAAGTCGAATCCGGCCTGGCGCAGGTTATTAAGAGCGGGCTGGCGAGCCAGGCTATCGTAACGTTGACCGGCGGGGCTTTTCTGGTCGCCTTTGCGCTAAAGCTTGGAGCCTCCAACCTGACGGTGGGGCTCCTGGCAGGTATTCCTCCCCTGGCTCAGCTCATCCAGGTCCCTTCCATTCTTCTCTTGCAGAAGGTGGGGAACAGACGCGCGATCGCGGTCGTCTCGGCGGCTGTGAGCCGAACGTTCTGGCTATTGATAGCGCTGATTCCCTTTCTTTTTTCGGTGCGAGCAGGGCTGCTGATTTTGCTTGTAGGCATGATGCTCAATGCCGCGTTCGGGGGTGTGACAAACGCCAGTTGGAACTCGTGGATGCGAGACCTCGTTCCCCAAGAGCGGTTGGGATCCTTCTTCTCGAAGCGAATGCGACTGGCCGCGGCATTGGGCATTGTCCTGAGCCTTGCCGCGGCCGTTTACCTTGACATCTGGAAAAAGCACTTCTCGACTTATGAGCTGCAAGGCTATTCGATCTTGTTCTTGCTGGGGTTCGCCGTGGGAATGCTCGGCGTGTACTTTATTGCCACGATACCGGAGCCTCGCATGGCGCCGATGACAACAGGATTCTTCAAGCTCCTTGTAGAGCCATTCCGGGATGACAATTTTCGAAACCTGATCCGGTTTTTGGGTCCCTGGAACTTTGCGGTCAATTTGGCTGCTCCGTTTTTCATTGTTTACATGCTTAAAAGATTAGGGTTAGGCATGTCATCTATCATTGGCCTATCGGTATTGAGCCAATTGATGAATTTTGCTTTCCTGCGAATCTGGGGGAGACTCTCAGACCGCTTCAGCAACAAGTCGGTCCTTGCGGTCAGCGGTCCTTTGTTTATGCTGTGCATACTGGC
>JABMQX010000748.1 GCA_013203085.1 bacterium
GCTGGCAGGGACCGATCAGGGGAATCCGGACACCGACGGCGATGGCTGCCTCGACGGAATAGAATTCTTTGCCGAAACAGACCCTCTCGACGCGAACTCTTTCTTCAAGATTCTTGTCACATCACTCTCAGGGACTCAGGTTACACTGCGATGGACGACCGTCCCCGGGCAATGGTATCAAACCTACCTGAGCGATGACCTTCTGTCGTGGACAGCAGTCGGCCCGGCTCTGCACGCGTCCGGAGACTTTCTGCAGTCCACCTTCACTGCCGGGAAATCCGCTTCCTTCCGGTTTTTCAGGGTGGGAGTTTCGCCGTAGGGCCCCTCCAGAAGCCTCTGCCTTCCCTGGTTGCGCCGTTACTTCCAAGCCCACCAGTGCCGGTGTCTCCCGACGGCGTAGCTTACAATGCCAGCTATGATTAGGATGCCTGAAATTATGCCAATGGCGGCGCAGACCCAGGTCACAAGAGCACCCGTGGAGTCTGTTGATGACGTTATAGCCGAAATGCTGATCATGGGTAATAAGACCCCGATGGCCAATAGCTTGCCGCCTCGGAGCATCTCCTTTTTGCCGACATGCGGGTTCCGGACTTCTATGCTGCGCCGCTTCGCGCTCAGCATCTCGCCACAGTAGCGGCATTTGATAGCTTCATCCTGGATTTCTTCCGCACAATAAGGACATTTTTTCATTTCTCCACGTCTCCCATTCTTCCAGGTTGGATGTTCGCGCTCGGCGCTGAATGGCTGCCGCACGGATCCGGGTGGCAGGAATGCCGGTAGGCGAACAGGTACCCAAACAGTCCCCGGGCGCGCTCGCGTTGATTCCACCTACAGGAGTTCCTACTTATGCCCAAGGATGCCGCTGCAGCTCGCCATCCCATGTTCACTCCAGCATACCGATCGCTTCCATTCCTTCCCGTCCACCCAGATCGCAGCTCTGATCCCATAATAAGGGCCTTGGTTTTGGGCAGAGATGGAGAGAAATGTTCCGCTTTTTACGTTCCCGAGGATTTCCTCCCACGAGCCGTCGGCGGGTATGCGCACTTCCTCCTGTTCTATCCCGGCCAGGCCATTAATGTAGGTTACGAACACCTTCTTATCGTCCAGGGGGTCATACGATGATACTCTGTACCCGACGCTGTGATAACCCCCCAGGCGAGGGCGAGCCGCGCGCAGGAACTCTTCCCAGGCTGATGGTTCCTTCGGCGCATCCACATCCGACTTCCGATCATCCGTAGCTTCGCTGGGCCCGGGCGAGATTTCGCTGAGGGCGTTTCGACAGTCAACCGCTAACTTATGTCGGGAGTAGTCTCCCGTTGCCATTTTGGCGGCGTCTCCCCATATTCCGTCGGGGGCCCACTCGGCCTTTCCGGCTGTAAAAAACCCATGAGGATCAGTATCGGGGAGATAGAAAAGGAAGGAGAGCGCATTGTGGGGCTTTCGCTCCTTTTCTCGCTTGATGATCCGGTTGCATATCGCGCGGAGCTCACCCTCAGTGGGCGCCCTCGACGTCCTTACCCTATACTGGAGTCGCACAACTTTTCCGTAGCTCAAATGCTCGGTTTCCAGGATCCGATAGGTCAGTACATTCTTTTTGGCTTCTCGTGCAGGAGCGGAAGTTGCTGTGGGGCTCTTGTCGGTTGCCAAAGCCGAAGCAGCCAAAAAGTTGCCTGCGCTTGCCGGTGCCGTCGCTTCTGTGCGGGCGGTTGGGGCTTTTTGCGCCGTGTCTAACGCTTGTGCAGGGGCAACGCCAGAAGGTTCTTGTGCCGGAGCAGGCATTGATGGCTTCGGGCCAGGGGGGCTCGGTGAAGGTTTTTCTGCCCCAACCGATGTCGCTGCGGAGCCGCGTTGGGACTCTTGTCCCAAAGGTGATGCCGTGGCGTTGGCGGTCAGGCGAGCCGGACGGGCTCTACGTTTTTGTTCGGACAGCGCTTTCTGTGCCTCGAATATCGTTTGGACGAGGAGGCCAATTAAGAATATCACTCCCAAGGTGATTCCAGTGAGCCTGACCACGCGGCGCGCGCTGCTGCAGAGAGGGTGAGCGATCGCCGATAACGCGGAGGTTTTTCCCTGTTCTTGGTCAGCAGTCGGTTGCACGGTAGACAGCATCTCCCCACAGTATCGGCATTTTACGCCTTCATCCTGGATTTCTTCAGCGCAAAAGGGACATGTTTTCATTCCTTGTCTCTCCCTGTATGCCATGCACAAGGACCCCGATACGCGCCCAAGCGTCTGACGTGAGCCGGGATAGGCGCGGGGGCGGCATGGGCGAAAGACACCTTTTTGTAGACCACCAAGTAGAGATAGAACGGAGAAGGGTGAAGCAAGTTTCATGCCGACAGCTTGGGTCCCGCGTAAATGGGTATCCGTTGAGGAGTGAAGCAACTGGGATCGGTTACGGAGGGTTGCCGCCATCAATCTGAGGGTGCGGGGAATCCAAGGGCCGGTTCCTCGATTCGCCTGTTGGCACTACTATTCGTTACGGACTCAGCGTGGAATGGGGCGGTTCAAGCGTCTGAGAATGGAGTGGATGGCACGGTATTGCTCCGCAGTGAGTTTCCCGTTGCCGAATCGGACAAGATAGTAAAGGTCTGTGACGGTCTTCACGTCGGAAAAAGCCTGGTTCCGGGAAACGACTCTCTCGGCGAATTCGAGGGGGGTATCGGCGGGCGTTTTTGTCAGGCCTTTGTCCGTGAGGAGGCGAAGCATCTTTTGGTAGAACTTGACGTTTAGCCGGGAGCGGAGGCGAAGTCGGGACTTTCCAGTGATAAGGCGGGATTTTTGGCGTCGCTTGAATCGTATGATCCGTGCACCGACTGCGAGAAGGACAGAGGCGGCGGCGAGAAGAATGGGCAACCCCAGCAGGAGATTCTTTCTTGCGAACTTGAAAGGTTGAGAAAGAACAAACCACACGAAGAGGGCGATTTTCTTAACGGCGCGCAAGATGTTTTTGGCTGCGGCAGCCACGAAACTATAGGCGGACTTCTGTTTGAACCTGCTGTAACCGATGACGCCGTCGGCCCACTGCTCCTGGCAGAAGCGGAAGGAGCCGGTGAAGGGGCTGAGGAGAATGGAGAGGAAAGTCTGGGGAGTGTCATCGTCGGGGATTGGTGGGGTAGGATCGAAGGGGACCCATCCTTTTCCATTGATGAAAACCTCACCCCAGGCGTGAGCATCCAATTCGCGGACCTCAAAGATGTTCGTGTCCGAGTTCCAGCGGCCTGAGGAGTATCCGTAGGCGAGGCGGCTGGGCATTCCCAACTCCCGTGCGAGAATGACCATCGCCGACGCGAAATACTCACAGTGCCCCGGTTTGTTTCCAAACAAGAAGTCATAGAGGGGCCCCTTTCGTCCGGGTCTTCGTGTCAGCTCGAGGGAGTACTGGCAATGGATGTTCAGGTAGTTGCGGATGGCGCGAGCTTTCTCGTAGTCGGTTGAGACGTGTTGTGTTATCTCTATCGCCAGCTCGTTAAACCGGGGACTCAGGTCGGCGGGGAGCTGAGTGTAAAGCTTTCTCTTGGCTTCGTGCAAACCGGGGAGGCTGGGCGTTGACTCGCTCTCGTCCTGGACAAAAGGCTGGCGCGGGATACGAGAAAAGACAGTGTAAGTGAAATTCCTTCTCGTGCTGTACCAGAAATAGTAAGAGTCGTTCACGTTGCAGGCGATAGTGCGGACGTCGGCTACCACAGCAACAGGGGCCGAAGAAGCTGAGAAAATCGGCGCCCTGGAATAGCGGCGGATGAGCGTGTATTGCTGGGGGATGAGCTCGGGATCGTTCCGGAGCTCCTCGATGGAGCTGTACTTATCAGAATCGGAAGCGACGATGAAAAGCCCGGGGGACTTCCGTATGAAGATGTTGGCGAGTGTTTCGAGGGCTTGGGGCGGCTTTGTGCTCCTGCTCGAATACCTGTCGCCGGGTCTAAGCCATATCTTTCGCTTGCCGTCGTACTGATGCAGGGCGCCGCGTCGCCATAGAACAGGATGCGGGGGAGAATCCAGCGTGGGGAAGGCAGCCCTCATGACCGGCCTGGGGTCACGGTTGATGATTCCGGCGATGTCGAGGTCAACCGAATCAGACAATCCTGACGAGAATCTCGTACCGAGTGTGCCGAAGAAGCCCTGGAAGGTGAGAGGATTATCGGACGTTGCGAGGCGAGGGAAGATGATGAAGAAGATAGCTCCGATGACGGCGACAAGGACCGACGCCAGGAATGTGCCCGCAAAAAAGCCCCCTGTCAACAGCCGGCCCCTCCCTCGCCTTCCGGAACGAACGACTGCCCCAGCAGCGACGACCGCTTCAGGAGTGCTCAGTTGCCTCCGGAAATGAAATAGCGTCAACGCCCACATGGTAACAACCAGATAAAGAAGAAGCAGAAGAAGAAGATATAACTCTACCGAAACGCCGGCGCACGAGACGAACTGGAAGAAGCTCAGAAGAAACATGTCAACGTAGTCCCTGTCGGTCTTGGCATTATAGACCTTGAAAATCTGGAGAAAGATGGAAAGCCGCATGGCAGCTATCGGGATGCGAACCGTGAACTCTTCTGCGGGGAAAGGTCCCATGAAAAGATCGTAGCCGCACCATGCCAGAAAGAGAAGCGTGAGGATGTGCCAGGCGAGGAGGTAGATTCGGTGTTTGACGGTTCGCCGAGGGGCGCGCCGGGCTGAGCCGGAGGAGGACATCTCGGTGTGAATTCTGCTTTTCCAGAAGAAGAACCCGACCAGAAGGACCGCGATCGCGATGAGAGGCTCAGGCGGAGGAAGAAGGCCGGTCAGGACGATGGAGAGAACCCCAAGAAAGACCATGGCGAAGGTCAATACTCTCAACGGCATGTCAAGGCGGCTCGCTTCCACTCAAATTCCCTCCACCTTTGCGGCATCGAAAACGCGGGCGAAGTTCCCGATGTTGCGGGATTTCCCCTCGCAGCAGACAAGAAGTCCCATGCCGGACTCCAGAATCTCCGGGGAATAGGGGTCCACGGTCGCATTCTCTCCGGTCGTGGGCTCGATCAGAGCGAGATACCTGAGGATCTCGTAAAGCTGTTTGGTGCCCTGGCCGTAAGGAAGTTCATCGTTCCGAGAGACGAGCTTCACTTTGAAACCGCTTTCGATAAAAAAAGAGGAGAGCGAAGCTGCCAGGGTGACCGCCGATTCGAACCTCTCTCGCGAGGACTGGTCTATCCTGTGGAGGAGATTGTCGAAAACGACACAGACCTTGAGACTCTGCTCGTGGCAGTACGTTGTGACAACCAGGTCGCGGGTCTTGGCGGAAAGCTTCCAGTTGATGAAACGGGAATCGTCGCCGTCCTGGTATTTTCTGAAACCGTAGAGGTCTGTGCC
>JABMQX010000749.1 GCA_013203085.1 bacterium
ATATCGAGCTCCCTGAGGGCGGGATCTCTGGGAAGGTGGTGGACGCGGAGACTCGAAAACCGATCGAGGGGGCGCGAGTCACTCTCGAACGGACAGAAGCGAAGGACGTGCAAAGTGCGGCGATGTCGAAGCTGGGCATGTTTGTGGGAGGCGGTGAAAACACAGACTCGGAAGGGAAGTACAGTCTTTCGATTGTCGAAGACGGCGCGTACTACGTTGTCGCAAGCAAGGAGGGCTATGCGCCGCAGGCATTGACCGCCACTGTCCGGAATTCAAAGGGCCCATCGGATCTCGATTTCTCTCTCAGCAGCGGCGAGACGCTCTCCGGGCAGGTAACGGGCAGCGACCCTGAGCGGCCGATCAAACAGATATTCCTTTCGGCAAAGGACTCTGACGGAAGGCCTGCCTATTCCAAGAAGATCAGCCTTTCGGAAGGGGGCGCGTACGAAGCGACTGGTTTGGCCCCAGGTGAGTATGTTGTTTCTGTGGACGCTACTGGGTATGCTTCAGCCAGCAGGAAGGTGACGGTTCGTTCCGGCTCGGATAACAGGGCGGACTTCGTGATGAGCGCCGGCGGGACGCTGATTGTCAAAGCGGTTGACGAGAGAGGAAACCCCGTCCGGGGACCTCAGGTAGAGCTCATGGATGAGCAGGGGAACTTCTTCCTGGGCTTCTTCCCCGACCTCAACGAACTCATGAACATGGGGTTTGAAGCCATCTCCCGGGAGGACGGCCTGGACGTGAGTCGCAACATCCCCGAGGGAAAATACCGTGTGAAGGTGGGCGCCCTGGGCTACGAAGACGAGTTCGTCAACGTCACGGTCCGCGAAGGGGAGGAAACCCAAGAGACAGTAACTCTGAGGAAGTCGAGGTAGCTGGAGCGATTGTCCTTCGGCCCAGGCGTCGCGGCAGGAATTGGGGCCTTTCCCTGGGGCCCTTGGTAAATCCGATCTATTCCAAGGCTTCTGAGCGACACTGTTACAATCCCTTTACGGACGTAACAGCTATCGGTGTGTCCAATGCAGGCGAAGACAGTAACCTGAGAGAAACTCTCCTGGCGTGCTCTGGCCTGTTCGCCAGAGGGGCGAGAGAGATCCCGGGAAAATGGAGGTGGCCGATGAAATCGGAGTGTGAGAAAGGACAAAGGGTCTTTTGGGAGACGAGAAACCCAAGAGGCTGTGCGGAGAGAATGAACGTCAAGCGATGGATGCGGGACTGGCAAACTCGGTTCGACACTCTCGGTGTCGAGGTCATCGTGGCTGATGTCGCTCAATCTTCTGTTGTTGTAAACCTAGCCGAAAGAACCATCATACTTGCCCCTCACCTTTCCGTATCCAGCGCGGAGAGGATGCTCCACAACCTGTACAAGTTGTGGGAGTGCTGGAGGACGGAAAGACGCGAAACCGAATCCTGCGCGCTCATGAGCTGTTGAGTCGACATGCTCTCCATTCATGAACGAGCCGTCTTTGAAGGGGAGGCTTCTGATTCCACAGCAACAAAAAACTCCTTTCCGCCGAAGCCAACCATAAAGGGGAGAACATCACGCTCCCGACGGACCGTCGAGACCTCACAGAGTTGCAACCTTTTTGTCCCCTTCGGTGGGCCTGCTTATCTCGAGGCAGATCGAGCAAGGGCGATATCCGTTCACGCGCCAACCTCGGTGTAAGAAAAACCCACGCATCTTCACGATAACCTGTGTTAAGGCCTTAATCGCGTGCTTTCGCCACAGTACGTGCGGACAAACGAACATCGCTCGTTTCTTCTTCCAAACGGCGCTTTCGGCCACCATATCGACAAGTTCGATGCCTGGGGAGGATGCTTACTCTAGGGGAGTGGAGATGTCTGGAGTAAATGCCTTGGATCGGTTCATAGTCGGGGGCACGGGCGTCGCTTGCGAACGCCCCCGCTGTAACAGAATTGCCCTTCCCTCTCGCCCAGATGCTGCCACGAGCGACTCTCTTCAGTGAAATTTGCGGGCTACGCCAGCAACTCCTGCACCCGGCGGATCCGATCCCGGATAGCGACGCCGTTGGGGCAATGGACAGAGCACGCCTGGCAATCCTGGCATGATATACGGCGTTGCGCGGCTGGGATGGCTTCGAAATGATCTCGCGCGAGGTGTAGATCGCCGTAGCCCTCTGCGTACATGGCTACACGGACAAGATCGGAGATCGCAAGCCCTTGCGGGCATCTGCCATCGCAAGCACCGCACATGCGGCAGAAACGCGGGGAGGTGTAAGCCGTCAGTCTTTTCAGCACCTTCCGATCCTCGTCGGAGAGTGGCTGCTGCAAGGCCGCGACGTTTTGCTCCACTTGCCCCACGGTGCTCATGCCCACCGGAATCGTGTGTACCCCAAGATCAGCCGCAAGCCAGCGAATCAAGGCGTCGGGTCTGTCTGCGGTCTTCTCGTAGAAGCGTCCGGCCAGAGGTTTCATGGGCACGATACCGAGTCCGGCAGCATGCAGCTTCGCCAGCCACTCGCGGTCTTCGGGCGGGGACAGAAAGTTATAGGACATCATAACAACGTCGATGGATGAGTCGGGGGCGGTTACTTGAGGAACGTCCTGGGCAAGGCGATGAGTGGATAGGGCCGCATAGCGAACCTTGCCCGCCTTTCGCGCTGCGGCAACGGCCTCGGAGAAGTCGTCGAGCTGCTCAGGTGACGGGCAGCAGATATACCATATATCCAGGTGACCGAAGCCGGACTGCTGAAGAACACCGTCCAGGTCCTTGAGCATGGCAGGTTTTGAAGACCTGTCCACCGTCATGTGGCTAACGACTATCCGATCTCGGAAGGGCCGAAGCGCCGCGAAGGCATCAAGGTTGTATTCGTCCGGGGCCAGGAGCTTTCTCGTGTTGCTATCAACGACCGTGTGGAAGTAACTGATACCAAGGTCGACGGCGCGCCGGTAAATTGCCGGGTGCCTTAGGTGGAAAACGGCAAATCCCAAGAACGAAACGGAGAGCCTCGTGCGCCCCAGAACGCGCTTCGGCATCTTCAGCGCCTTGGAGGCGGGCTGGGATGAGTCTCCGACTCGCCCCTCCTTGCGAACCGCCTGAGCGCAGGAAGCCGCAGCGCCGATGGTAACCAGAGCCCCGCTCGTCGTTTTGATGAATTCGCGTCTTGTTTGCTTCTTTGAGTTCATTCCTATGCTTTCCATTCTTTCGCGATGACTTCTTGCTGTGAATTGATCTGCTTAACGGTCGCGACCTGGGCGGCGTTGTCGGACTTCTCTGCTAATGAAGCATTCCAATGAATCAGCCAGGC
>JABMQX010000750.1 GCA_013203085.1 bacterium
GCCTTCTTCACCTGCCCGCTGTGATCGACCGCCGGGCTGTCCCCGATCAGTCCTATCATGGCTTTACCAAAGGCCTCGCCCATGCGGTAAAAAGTCCGGGCGTTTCCACTGTAGTGATAGCCGCTGTCAGTTTTCCGGTCTTCTTTTCCCTTTTCTGGCCTCGAAACGCCACGTAGACATCGTCGCGCTCCGCCCACTCGCCGCCCTCCTTCAAGTGCGTGAACTCCCCCGCCGCAACAAGCTCTTCAAAATGGCTGATGTGGCCCGTGCACACTGCAAGCCTTGCCGCTTCCTTGGCTCTCTGAATGGCAGGCAAAAGAAGGGCCGCAAGAATGGAAATGATCGCCATGACGACGAGCAACTCGATGAGCGTGAATCCTTCTCTCATCGTGGGGCTCCAACAGCCCTTCAGGAAGACACCGCAAGACCAGTCCTGCAGCCAGCACAGTCGCCGACCACGATCTGCGGTCAGGATGGGGTGCTGCGCATCACTTCTTCGCTGGAACGATGGCATCCTTGGCGGCTTTAGCCACGCGGAATTTCAAAGCCTTCTTGGCCTTAATCCTGATCTTCTCGCCCGTCGCAGGGTTACGCCCCATACGAGCCTTCCGCCTTACTATCACAAGCTTTCCCAAGCCGGGAAGGGTAAATCCATCCTTGGCGCCTTTGTAGCCCATAGCCACCAATGCTTCGAGAGCGGCCTTTGCTTGCTTCTTGTTAATAGCCGCGGCTCTTGCCATGCCATCGATGATTTGGCTCTTCGTCTTCGGTTTTGCCATCTCCGCAGCTCCTTTCGTTAGGACTTTGCCTGAAATACTACACCTCACCTTTCAAAACCGACACCTGGCCTTCCGAACTGCGATCGCAATCTCAACCTTTTACTCCGGGATGGATGGCAGCCATTTCATCTCGCTTCCCCGGATTCTCGCGGCTGCCTCACGAAATAGACAAAGGACGTAAAACTGCACTTGCTCCCAAGTGATTGTTTCCTGCTTCCAGAGCTCAACAAGTCGCGGATTGATAGCCAGTAAGAACTTGGCAAGTCGCTCAGGATTAAACAGAACACGCCCGGCCGCATCACAGATGTCCCCGAAGCTTAATGGTTTCCCCTCGTCGGCCGAACCCGACACCATCTTGTACACTTTGTCTACGTCGGTTGGGAGACAATGAAGTAATCCGAGCAAGTGCTTGATGGTGTTTTCCCAGTCTTCCTCCGCCCACCTGGGAATAACGGGACGAGCGGCGGCTTCTCGCTCCATACGGTAGTTCGTTCGCTTAGACGCCGCACCCCCTTCGTTTCATCACAACAAATCAACAGCAAACCCGCAGTGAATCCAATTCTCAAGACGGCTGAGAACAAATGCTAAGAACCGTTTCTCGCGATTCTTCTCAATAACGCCGCACGAACGAGTATGGCGAAGTTCTTCCTATGAGCGTTCCTTGCGGCTCCTCTTGATCCGTGGCGCCATTTTCCCCCTCCACTCCTCGAAGATCTTCGTGAGTTCCTTTACGAGCTCTGGCTTCTGCTTAGCGAGATCTCGTGTTTCGCTGATGTCGGCTTGGAGGTCATAAAGCTCTTTAGCACCGCTATGCGAGAGAAGTTTCCACTTGCCCCGCCTGATCGCCCATTCTTCATTCGTGTTCCGCCTAAGCCAGGCCCAGAACAGAGAGTCATGCAGACGCCAGGTCGTTTCCCCCCGCAAAACCGGGAGCATATTCTTTCCGTCGATGACGCGGTCACCGGGTGGTTTGACGCCGGCGGCAGCAAGGATGGTGGTGAAGACATCTTGGCAGATCACCGGTTCAGAGCATACGGCGCCGGCCGGCAACTGCCCCGGCCAACGTACGATGAAGGGAACCCGGATGCCCCCTTCGTAGAGGCTGTGTTTACCGGCACGTAAGACCCCATTATTGGCGCCACGGGGTATCGCACCGCCATTATCACTGAGGAAGATGATCAGCGTATTGTCGTCGACTCCTGTGCGTCGCAGTGCTCTTAAAACCTCGGCAATCCCATCATCCATGCAAGCCAGCATGGCCAGATACGTATCCCGTTTCTCATCCCCGGTGTTGAAACGTTCCAGATATTCCTCCGGAGCCTGCATTGGCGCGTGGACAGCGCTATACGGCAAATACAGAAAGAAAGGTTTTTCATGATGCCGCTCGATGAATGATACGGCCTCGCGGGTGAAGTTTTGTGTCAGGTACCCTGTCTCATTAACGGGCTGATCGTTGCGGTAAATGGCTGTGACGGGGTCCCTTATTTTCAAGTCAAAATAATCGTGTCCACCATGCCCAAGAAATCCGCAAAACTCATCAAAGCCCCGCTTCAGAGGCTGATAGGGGGCTTCATAGCCCAGGTGCCACTTGCCTATGACCCCAGTAACGTAGCCGTGTTGCTTGAGCAACCGGGCAATGGTGATCTCCGATACGGGCATTCCGGCCCTGGAATCGCTGGCGGTATAGAACCCGAATCGCTGTTGATAACGGCCTGTCATCAATCC